>QMOF01000172.1 GCA_003650185.1 Chloroflexota bacterium
GGTCTATCCAGTTTACCGATGCCACTACCGGCGGCGTGCCTACCCTGAGCTACCAGTGGGACTTCGATAACGATGGCACCTGGGACAGCACCGACCAGAACCCCACCCACGCCTATGCGACCGCCGGGACGTACACGGTCAGGCTGAAGGTGACTGACTCGGCCGCCAACGAGGTTATTGAGACGAAGGTAGGCTACATCACGGTTTACCCTGTGCTTCAGGCCCACTTCTCAACTGACGCCACCGATATCCTGGAAGGTCAGACGGTGCACTTCACCGACCTCACGAGCGGGGGCATAGCCCCCCTGACCTACGAGTGGGACTTCGACTATGACGGCACCACTCCAAACATCACCAGTACCGAGCAGCACCCTAGCCACACGTACCCTGTCTCGGGTACCTACAGCGTGTATCTGAGGGTGACCGATTCGGCATCGCAGTCTAACAGCCATACACAGGCCAGGACAAGTTGCGTCACCGTCTATGCAGTCCCTAGGGCCGCCTTCTCCGCTACTCCGACTGAGGCAATTGTGGGTGGCGTGGCAAAGTTCAGCGACGCTTCCACCGGCGACATCACTTCGTGGAACTGGGCCTTCGGTGACGGTCTGTCCAGCACCCAGCAGAGCCCGTCGCACTCCTACGGCGCTCCTGGAACATACTCCGTCACCTTGACCGTATCCAACCCGGCCGCCACTGACAGCTATACCAGGACAGATTACATCACTGTCTATGCGGCCCCGGAAGCCGACTTCTCGGCCATGCCTGCTGGTTCATCAGAGGATGTCTGGCTGACTCTTTCCAGCGGACCTGTTGAAATCCTCGAGGGGGAGGCAGTTTCCTTCATGAACCTCTCCGGCGGCGGCATATTGCCTCTGAGCTACGAGTGGGACTTCGATGGCGATGGCAACTGGGACAGCACCGACCAGAACCCCATCCAAACCTATGCCGCTCCCGGTAGCTGCACCGTCTCTCTGAGGGTGAGCGATTCGGCCTCCAATACCGACGTAAAGACCAAGGCGGGCTACATCGTGGTGAGCAGGATCATAGTCCGGCAGACCGTTACCTCCGGAGGCGGTACCATAGCGGCCGAGGATGAGAAGATTCTGATGCATTTCCCTGCTGGAGCACTGAGCGGTGAGACTGAGATAACCGTCATAGAGAAGCCACTGCCGACTGCACCGCCCGCCCAGTCGGGGTTCAAGTTGTGCAACTCCTACTTCATCATCGAAGGTGCCGATACTCTGGGACAGGGAGTAACCTTGACAGTCAGGTACTGCGACGCTGACGTGGCCGCTGCAGGGGGAAACCCTCAGCTGCTGAGGCTGTCCTACTACGATGAGGATGCCGAGGAGTGGGAGGTGCTTGACACGGTAGTAGACACCGAGGCCAAGACACTCACGGTGGTGACCAGTCATCTCAGCAGGTGGGCAATACTGGCTCAAGCGCCTCACCCCGGCTACCTCGGAGTGACGGCCGAGGGTTGGGGCATAATTACAGGCGGCCTCCTTTCCATCGTGACGCTTGCTTGGTTCACCCGTCGGGTAATAAGGCGCCTCAAAGCTAGGGAGTATGCTCCAGCCCTGAGACGGTGGGAAGACGAAGGCTACGATGTTTCGGATTTCAAAAGGAAGTGGTTCAAATAGGCCAGAAACGGACTGAGTCGGATGAAGAAGCGCAGGTCAGGCGACGAGATTGACAGGGAGTTCGAAGCGCTCCAGGCAAGGATCGAGAGGCTGAAGCAGGCCGAGCACGAACTGGACGCTCTGGACGCACCCCCGGAGGTCTTTGGCACCGAGATAGAGTCCATAAGGTCGAAGCTAAGGACACCCAGCAAGGTCGAGGAAGTAGAGCAGGAGCTCACTGCGCTGAAAGAGCTGGTTGCGAAGCCTGCTGAGGCCCCGGATAAGGATGCACCAGTGGCAAACGCATCCCAAGCTGTTGATGAACTGCAGGAAGTGCCGCCCATCGGGGTGCTCCCTGAGCTTGCCGGGTACGACGTTCTCGACAGAATAGGAGCGGGGGGGTTCTCTGACATACACAGGGCCAGGCGACAAGACGGGCTGGTGGTCGCTCTCAAGATACCGCGCTTGTCCCCCTTTCAGACGTTGGTACCGTCGGACTTCTTGCGGGAAGCAGAGCTGTGGAGCAAGCTTGATCACCCGTACATCGTCAAGGTATACGAGTACGGCACCAAGCCTTATCCCTGGATAGCCATGGAGTTCATGGAGGGAGGGTCGCTGAGAGCAAGGATAGGCACACTGAGTCTCAAGGAATCGCTTCAGATCGGGGTCGAGATGGCGCAGGTGCTGTTCTATGCTCATCACCACGGGATTATTCATCGGGACATAAAGCCTGAGAACATCCTCTTCGATATGGACAAGACCTCGAAGCTGACGGACTGGGGGCTGGGCAAGATGCTGCTGGAATCATCGATGACCGCCAGCGGCTTCAAGGGGACACTGGCCTATTCTTCCCCCGAGCAGCTCTCAGGTTCCAGGTTTGGGGGTGTTGACTGGAGGACTGACATATACCAGCTAGGTACGGTGCTGCATGAAATGCTCACCGGGCAGAAGCTCTTCTTGGGTGATGAGCCCGGAGCCACAATAGCCAGAATACTGACTGAAGAACCGACAGCGCCAAGCAAGGTGCGACCGGACATACCGCAGGAGTTGGACAGGATAGTGATCAAAGCCGTTGCCAGGAGGAAAGGCGAAAGGTATCAGGACGTGTCCGCCCTGGAAGAAGACCTGCAGACCGTATTGAGTCACATGAAGGACTGACGATGATGAAAGCAACTCTCTTCGCCGTTGGAGACGACGGAATCACAAGAAACTTCGTGATGGATGGCATGGCGGAGATTGGCAGGAAAGCCCCCGGGTGGGATATTGCCCTGCGGCATGACGGCTGTGAGGAGTCTCTCGGTATCAGGGATGCCAGCGTCTCACGAAAGCACGCCCTCATTTACTTCGAGTCGGACAGGCTGATGATCAAGGACCTGGGCAGCAGCAACGGCACCTCGCTCAATAACCGGTTGCTTCCTGGCTGGAGATCGAAGGTAGGGAGTGATCCCGCAGAAATCAAGGCCGATTCGCTGGTGCGGTTGGGAAGTACCGAGCTGGAGGTGAGGCTAGAGGGTCTGCCGTTTCCTGAAGCTCCTGTGGGTGGGGCGAAACAGATCGACGTCAAAGCGCTGCTGGAGCACGGTTTCCAGGGCCAGGACACGGAGCGACTGGCCCACTGTTTTCGTCTCATTCTTGAGATAAACAACAAATGCAGCGCTCGCACCAGATCCCATGAGGTGTGCCAGTGGCTGGGTATTCTTCAAGAGTGTCTGGCCAGCCAAGGGCTGGCTGCCGAGGCAGATGCGCTGCGCCGCAGGCTCGCCGCTCAACTGTTCGAGCAGGAACACCTGGGAGATGAGCACATCCGTGCCGTGAAGGACTTCTGCCTTCGCTGCACCGAGACCCGGGGGGAAAGCCCCACCGCACGACAAATGTGAGGTCTCGGTTTCCATCATTGGCCCACCAAGGGCGCCCGCAATGACACGCTAGGTCCTCTCAGGTTCCTAACCTTCCTTTGTATCCCGCAAAGCCCCCGTTTCATCCGATGTCATACCCACTTCTGGTTGGCTCTTCGTCAGCTACCCGTAGGGTACAGATCAGCAAAAGTTCAGGAACTGTGGCGGAGCGCGTAGTACCGTATAGGCGTTGGGTTCTGGCACTGACGACATAAGTCAACAGAGCTATCTGGCGAGAGAAGGAGGAGGCGATGGGAAGAAGAACCGAGATGACAGACCTGAGGGTTCTGGCTGTACTGGCACTGGTCGTGTGCTTGGCGGCCAACCTGGTACTACTGGCTGTACCGCTTGGGAGACCCGCATTGTACACCGCTGCTCCTGTCATCGACGTGGGCCATCAAGGCCTGCCTCCTGCACGGGCCGTTCCTGCGGCCATCGGCTTCGACGGCCCCTCGGCAGACCGTAGCGGGGCAAGCGGCAGCCTGCTTCAAGTCAATCCGGGAGCCACTCCCGCTGATCGAGACATGGTTTTTCCCATGCCAGGAGCAAGCCGAGACCTTGGTGCAGCGGGAATGGACCATCTGGCCTTGGGCCCTGTGGCCGATCCAGTACCCGGCAGAGGGGGCCGCAACAGTGTTCCAGCACCAGCCGAGACCGTTCATGGAACTGACAGGCACAGTGATGTTGCTGAGGAGACCGCACCGGAACCGACGGATAGTCTCGGATCTTGCTCTGAGAGTCCCAGCAACGATGGCCAGCCTGCAGGTGCATTTGTTGCCCAGCATGCACTGACGCAGACGGCCGATGCATCTACCTTGGTACGCTCCCGTTCCGCCCCACAGACGATCTATGTCGATGACGACTTTGAAGACGACCCGGCCAACCACAAGTGGAACACAATTCAGGAGGGAGTGAATGACGCCGCATCAGGGGACAACGTCTATGTGTACAGTGGAACCTACGTGGAGAACGTACAGGTGGACAAGGACCTAACGGTTTGTGGCGAGAACCGGGCTGCTGTGGTATTGGACGGTGGGGGAATGGGCACGTGTGTTTACCTGTCGGATGGCGCGAGTGTTTCCATTTCTGAACTCACTATTCGCAACGCTCGTGATGAGGGGCTCTACTCGGATGGTTGCAGTCTCAATCTGGCCGATGCCACTATCACTGGATGCGGCGACTATGCCGTCTACTCAGACGATGGGAACAGTCCTGGAGGACTCACCCTTCGTGGCTGCACCATAGAGAACAATGGCGGGGGCGTTTGTTGGGGCAGCTATGGTTACCGGGCCACTGGCGACGCCGTGATAGACGGCAGCACAATCAGCAGTAACGCAGGGCATGGGCTGGAGCTGTACCTGGCCGATGGCATGAGCGCCACCATCACCAAC
>QMOF01000173.1 GCA_003650185.1 Chloroflexota bacterium
CAACTCCTCGTTGACGAAGGCGGCTGCCTCCCGGAGGGGACTGGTGGCGTCGTCCTGGGCGAATATGGCCTGTGCCAGGGGTTCCAGGCCCTTCTCACGGGCGATGGTGGCGCGGGTGCGCCGCTTGGGGCGATAGGGAAGGTAGATGTCTTCAAGCGTGGCCATCGTGTCGGCGCCTTGGATGGCGGCTTTCAGCTCATCGGTGAGAAGCTCTCGCTCTTCGAGAGACTTCAGGATGGCCTCGCGGCGCCTGTCCAGTTCGGCCAGTTGCGCCAGGCGGTCACGTATGGCGGTGATGGTCACCTCGTCAAGCGAACCGGTGCGCTCCTTGCGGTAGCGGGCGATGAAGGGGATGGTGGCCCCCTCCGAGAGCAACTCGTCGACGGCCCGGACCTGCCACTGTCCGATGCCCAACTCGCCTGCAATGCGTACCTGGTGCGCTTCAGACACGGTGTGCTGGCCTCCTTTGGAGCCGGCACCACCCGATGCGGGGCGGTGACCACGGGGACAATTGTAGACTACGGAATGCGGCGGATTCAACGGATGGTGAGGGTAACTGCCAGCATTGGCTTTTCTTCGCAAATTCTGAGCGCAGCGAAGAATCTCAGCAACGTAGACCCTTCGCTGCGCTCAGGGTGACATGTATCATTCGCTGGCGGGTCCCGGTTCGGTACACGCATCCTACGGCATTCCGCTCGGACAGGTGTGAAGACCTGTCCCTACACCACGGCGACTGTTCCTCCACGCGCGGTCGCGGCTGCCATGCTGGTACCGCTCAATGGGGATGACCCTCTATCTCTCCACCCGATCGACCCCGGAAGGGGTCTCCTACAGGGCGGTGGCGCTTGTAGGAGGGCCTTTCCAGGCTCGACCGGGGGCGGGCAGCCGGGGTAGCGCCCCCTTCCTCCAACCACCCGATCGACCCCGGAGGGGGTCTCCTACAGGCTGGTGGCCCTTGTAGCCGGGCCGGGGTAGTCGGGCTCGTCCCCGAGCCCGACTACCCCGCCGTAGGGACAGACCTTCAGGTCTGTCCGCCGTTCCTGCCAGGTTGCCGCCGCAACCCCTGTCTTCATCCTTTGTGGTGCTGGTTGGCCAGCATGATGGACTGTGAGGCCACCAGAGACGGCCGAATCAATCTCAGGGTGGGGTGAGGGCATTTTCGACATGTGGTCAGGTCTGGGGCCTGACACTCACGGGCGTTGGGAGGCAGCAGCGTGGTCGGGGCGTAGCGAACTCCACCAGCTAAAGGAGCACCAGCATGGTGAACCATGCTTCAGCCAACATGATAACCAAGGGAGCGGGCGAACGTCTCAACCCCTGCGAGACCGGGACAACCCTCAAGCAAACGAGACCACCGTCTTGACTGCCGCGTGCTCGCCTTTGTTCAGGTTGACCTCGATCATCCGTTTGTAGTCTTCCAGGCGGAAGGTGTGGGTTATCATGGGCTCCAGGTTTACCTTCTTGTGCTTCACCAGGTCTATGGCCAGCTCAAAGGTATGCTTTCTCCCGCCGCCCACGTCATGGTACCCGTAGCAGTAGACCCCCTTGATGGTCTGGAGCTTCAGCCACAGAGGGGTGAGGTCGGTCATTACCCCCTTGCCGATGCCGACCATGCTCAGCACCCCGCCCGCGGCCAGCGCCCTCAGGCTGGCGTCCAGCGTCCCGGCGCTGGCCACCGTATCAAATATCTTGGAGAATCCGCCCATAAGCACAGTCTTGCCCATCACCGGCTTGTATGCCCTGGCGCCGGTCAACTCCGTCGCGTGCCTCAATATGTCGCCATCGCTGAAAACGTGGTCCGCCCCTGCCCTGGCGGCCAGGTTGGCGTGGAAAGGCGATGGCTCGGCCACGGCCACGGTGCAGTCCGCTGCCAGGGCGCGGAGCGACTGTACAATCAGGTTGCCTATCACGCCGGCCCCGATAACAAGCACTTGATCATGCTTGTCGGGCTTGTTGTCGAGCACGGCCTGGACAGTCACCGCCAGCGGCTCGATCATGGCGCCCTCTCGATGGGACACCCCGGCGGGCAGCCTGAAGACCTGGTCTTCGTGCGCCACCAGGTACGGCGCAAAGCCGCCGCCCACGTCGCGGCACAGGCCGATCAGCATCCCCGGGGCCAGGTTGCCCTCGGCGAAGTTCTCGCAGTTGGCTGGTCTGCCCATGCGGCAGCTCCGGCACGGGGGCTCGATCCCCCTGGCGGAGCAGCCCAGGTGAGGGGCCACGGTGACCAGGTCGCCTACCCCCACCCCGCGGACACCGCTCCCCACCTCCACCACCTCACCGCTCAGCTCGTGCCCCAGCGTGCATGGGTAGGAGATGAAAGGGCTTGCCGTGAGAGACTCCCTCAGGAAAACGAGGTTGAAATCGCTGCCGCAGAAGCCGCACACCGAGGTCTTGATCTTGACCCAGTCGGGGGCGGGCAGCTCCGGCTCGGTGACATCAGCAAGACGCACCGTGGCCAGCGGGCCCTTGTAGAAGAGCCTCTTGCTTCTGCTGCCCAGAGCCTTCAGCAGGGCATATTGTGGCAGAGAGGAGGAGAACCGCAGCGCCTTCATGGCCCGCTCCGCCGCAGCGGAAATGGGGCGCAACCCGCCCCCGCGTCCCCAGCACCCGCAGCGGCGACCTCAAAACAGGCTCTGAACATCGCAACCCTCCATCCAGATACTGTCCAGGGTCACCAGGTCGGGCGGCACCAGGTGTACGTCCGCGTTCACGATCACGTCCAGCACGGCGGGCAGGCCGGAGTCCACCGCCCGCTGTAGCGCAGGCTGAATCTGGCCCGGCTCGGTGACCCTCTCGCCGTAGCAGCCGAGGGCCTCGGCCAGCTTGTCGTACCGGGCGTCGCTCAGGTCCACCCCGGTGTAGCGCTCGCTGTACACCAGCTTCTGCCCGCCTTTGATCATTCCCCAGGCACGGTCGTTGGCGATGATGACCACCACCGGCGCGCCCTCGCGCCGGGCGGTCTCCATCTCCATGGCGTTGAATCCGAAGGAGCCGTCGCCCGTGATGCAGTAGACGGGCAGGTCGGGGTGGGCCAGCTTGGCCGCTATGGCATACGGGACTCCGCTGCCCAGGTGACCTGAGTCCGCGGCCCAGAGGAAGGAGCGCGGCTCGTAGACGCGGTTGAGGTAGAAAGACCAGACAGCGGTGGTGCCGCCGTCCTGAGCGTATATAGCTTCGCGGGGGAAGAACTGGCGCACCTCGTGCATGAGGCGGAGGGGGTGGATGGGGGTCTCGTCCGAGGCGGCCCCTTCCGCCCAGCCCTTCAGCCATTCCTCTTGCGCCTGCCTTGCGGCGGCCAGGCGCGGGTCCTCGGACTTTCGGCCTGTGTGTAGCTGGACGGCTTGCAGCAAGGCGTCCAGGGTGCTTTTGGCGTCGCCCACCAGGGCCAGGTCTACCGGCCGGTTCAGGCCGATACTCTGGGGCTCTATATCGATCTGTATGAAGCGCTGTTTCCCCGGCTCGCCCCAGATCGGTGGGCGGCCCCAGAAGTCGGTGTCACCCAGTCGACTGCCCACCAGCAGCACGACGTCGGCCTCGGCCTGGGCCTGGAGCGCGCCGAGACTGGAAGAGATGAGGCACAGGGGATGGTCTTCAGGGATGGCGCTACGTGCGGCCAGGCTGGTGGTCACCGGCGCCGAGAGGTACTCCGCCAGCCCCAGGACCTCCGCCCAGGCCCCGGCCCGCAGCACCCCGGTACCGACGTGAATGAGAGGCCACTCAGCCCTGGCCAGCATCTCCGCCGCCAATTCCATCAGGCTGGGGTCGGCCATCGGAGGGGCGGTGGCACGGTAGTGTTGTGGCGGCAAGATGGGGTAGAGATCGGTATCCAGCCTGTCGCAGAGCACGCTTGAGGGCAGGTCGAGGTACACCGGCGCCGGGCGACCGGACACGGCGGCCCGGAAGGCCTGCTGCACCAGCTGCGGCATTCGCCTGGCGTCGTTCACCAGCGCCCGCCACTTGGTAATGGGGGCCATGAGGGGCACCTGGTCGAGCGACTGCATGGAGCCGTGCTCCGGGTAGCAGCGCCACGCCTGGTTCTGTGCCCCCAGCACCACGATGGGGACTGAGTCGGCCCAGGCCGGATAGACGCCGGGCACCAGGTCGGCCACCCCCGGCCCCACGGTGCCGAGGCACACCCCCGGCTGGCCGGTGGCGCGCGCCCAGGCGTCGGCCATGTGGGCGGCCGCCTGCTCGTGACGGGTGGTGATGAACTTCAACCCCGCCTCGAGCCCCAGGCGGTTGATGAAGTCGGTGATCGGGTTGCACTGGTCTCCGGGAACGCCGAACACGTAGCGCACCCCCTCCTGGATGAGACAGCGCACCAGAGCTTCTGCCCCGCTGATCTGAGCCATCGTCGCCTCCTTTTGCCTGGCTGGCGGGGTCGCTGGAGCCCCCGCCGCTATTGGTGTCGTGCTATCTGAACAGCCTGAAGACCAGGTTGAGCACGACTGTCAATACTATGCTGACTATGAGGCAGGTAGCAAGAGGGAGGAAGAACTGGAAGCCGCCCTTCTCGAAGGTTATGTCGCCGGGCAGCTTCCCCAGGAGGGGGATCCTGTTCCAGAAGGTGAAGAGCAGGCCGAACAGGACCAGGAACACCCCGATGAGGATGAGGAACTTGCCCATACCTTCGATGCCGAACATCGTCTGTCTTCAGCCGCAAAGCATTGTCCCCCTGATCCATTTTAGTACGGCTTTGCAATGGTGGAGGCAAATGATGCGCGAGAGCGTGCGTGCGTTTCGCACGGCGTGCGTGGTGTTGCGCCTGCGCCATATCCGCGTTGTGGTCGAGCCTGGAAAGGCTCTCCTACAGTGGCTGGGGCGATGTAGGAGACCCCTTCCGGGGTCGATGGGGTGTGGGGTGG
>QMOF01000174.1 GCA_003650185.1 Chloroflexota bacterium
CTGGTCAAACCGCACCTCAACGTGGAGCGCGTGGTGGGCATATCAATGTTCTTCGGTTTTCCCTGGTGGGGACTGTTGCTCTCCAAGCTTCCTCGTCGGGTCTCCGCGCCTATCCTGAGGTTCTTGGACAAGCTAGCCCGACGTGCACCGTCGCTGAGCGATATCGTGCTGGTGGAGTGCAGTCGGCGCAATGGAGCCGACACCACTGGGCAAGCGCAGTGCAGCAGGTCTACTTCTTAACCAACATCATAGACAGGATGCCGTAGCCCGCTTCCAGTTCGTGGGCTTCCCGTATTTCAGCGCGGTGCTCATCGATGAGGCTGTCCACTGCTCTGGTTACCTCTGGCCAATCGTCAAACTTGTAGTCGTGAAAGCCAAGCACTCCCCCAGAGACCAGGTGGGGCCATATGACATGAAAGTCGTTCTTCACATAGGCCTGCTGGTGGCAGCCGTCCACAAATCCGAACATGAACCTCTGATCGTTAGGAAACCTGACCTTCATGGAATCTTGTGCTATGGTGACGATGTTGTCAAAACCGCTGGTTGTTTCCCGATACACCTCAAGCATTGACCGGCCAAGGAGATAGGCTTGGTACACATCGCTCGCTTTCACTCCACCCTTGCCCAGCGTCGAATCAACGCTGGGATCAAAAACGTCGATGGCAAATACCCTTTTGCCGTGCTTCTGGGCAAAGCTGGCCAGCTTGACCGTTCCGCCACCCATGTAAGCACCGATCTCGACCAGGTCCCCTTCGAGGTTCTGCAAGCCCCTTTCCTCTACAAAGCGCAACAGCTTGTCATATCCGACGAACTCTTCAGTCAAGGCTCTTGCCCCCAATCAACGCCAGCGCCGATGCAGCCATTATCACCCCGGCCGATGTCCAGGTGTTCTTCTCCTCAGGCCATATCAACTCTTCCGGCAGCTTGATCCCCGTCCTGAAACCCCCGGCCGGATCGCGGAACTGCAGGATCCACCGCATCAACGTCGCGGCGGTGTCCGCCTCTCCTATGAGGCACAAAGCCATAACCAGCTCACACGTCTCCGCCACGGTCACCCACGGCGCTGTGCTGACGCACTTGCAGCCCCAGCCGTCCACGACAAAATCGTCCCAACGCCTGAAGATGTGCTCCTTTGCTGCCTTGCCTTCGAGCACACCGGCCAGAACAGGATAAAACCAGCTGGTGGCGAAATGTTGGGCATCCTCCCCGTGTCTGTCGAACAGCTCAGGGCACTCTCTTATTACCCTGGCCAGCCTCTCACCAGCATCGTGCCAATCGGGTCGCCGAATACCGAGCAACTCAGCACTCTTCAGGCCGCTCTGGAGACTCTGCCAGATACAACTCGACCCGGCGATCAGGGCACCTGGCCAGGGCTTGCCCTGGCCATCATAGGCCCAGTAGAACTCGCCCGTGGGCTGCTGTAGTGTCAAGCTAAAATCGATTCCCCTCTCTGCCACAGGCCACATCTCACGGAGGAAGTCTAGGTCTCTGGTGAAAAGGTAGTGATACCACACCCCCGTAGCTGTATAGGAGATGAAGTTCGCATCCTTCAGCAGATCTTCCGCATGTCCATCTACATAGGCAGAATACCAACTACCATCGGGGTTTTGAACCTTCTTGAGCCACTGGTAAGCTTTCCTGGCCTCCTCATGCCTTTCGGCCAGATCAAGCGCTATGGCACACTCTATGTGGTCCCACGGGTCTATTATGCCATCCCTGTACCACGGAATAGCCCCGGACGGAAGCTGATGCCCGGTAACGAAATCTGCTTGCTCGCTAATCAGTTCTGGAATGACCCCCATCATCCCCCTTCAGTGCATAAATGACGACACTCTTGGGAAAGAGCCGATTGAGCAGGTCCTCAAGCAGACGAACAGGCTTGCTCTTCGTCTTCAAGTCCCAAACCAAAAACCTGTAATACAGGGATGGGATCAGGGCCTTTTCCTTCCTTATCCCGAAAATGCAGCGAAGTACCCAGTAGACGGAATGCAGAGCATGCTTGCGTCGGACTGCACAAATGCGCAGGTTGCTGTGAGACAAGAGAGCAGCAAGCTGGCCTGGCCGATAAATCCTGACGTGACCGCCAGGTGTAGTACGATAACCTTTGGAAATCTTCCAGCAGAGTGACTCCGCCAGGTAAGCTGGCACGCTCACTGCAAGCATGCCGTGGGGTTTCAATACCCGTACCAGTTCAGCAAGGCCTGCCCGGTCATCGGTCAGGTGCTCCAGCACCTCCGAGCAGACGACCTTGTCAAAAGTGGCATCCCTGAACGGAAGAGCCGTCGCGTCGCCTCTTATGGCTAACCACCTTCCATTGCGCTTCTCCTGCTCGTCTACCTGCCAGAGCGCGTACCTTGTCTTCTGCAGGTCATCCTGGCCGATATCGAGGGCACAAATAGAGCAGTCTATCTGTTTGTAAGTCCCCCAACTATGTCGCCCGGTACCACAACCACAATCCAGAACCCTGTCACTGCCCTGGATTCCCAAGAGTTCATGGTCGACGGTGAGCATCTACATCAACTCTTGGTAGACTTCCACAGTCTTCTTGGCAGCCTCGCGCCAGGTGAACTTCCTGACCACCCTTTGCCGGCCCGCCTCACCCATCTTTCTCCGCAGCGCTTCATCAGCCAACATGCGCCTGATGGCAGCGGCCAAAGCATCCGCGTTCCTGGGAGGCACCAGCATTCCGGCCTCACCGTCCTTCCCCGTCACCTCGGGAAGGGCCCCTCCGGTGGTGGAAATCAGCGGTAGCTTGCAGGACATGGCCTCGGCGGCCGGGAACCCGAAGCCCTCATACAGCGAGGGGACTACTGCCACCTCGGCCGCGGAATAATGTCCCACCAGTGCCTCCGCACTTACCCTGCCCGTAAAGCGGACTCTATCTTGAAGGCCGTACTCTCTTATGAGGTTTGCCGGGAAATGACCATCCGTCGGGGGCTTTCCTACAATAGTCAACTTGACGTCCAATTCTTCCCTGAGAAGATGAAGCGCCTTCAGCAGGTAGCATAAGCCCTTTATCTGACCAGCGCCCCCGACCGTGATCAAGCTGTTGGCCTCTTTGCGCACCGAGTCATCCGGCGTGAACAGGTCCGTATCGACCCCGTTGTACACTACCCTGATCCTGTCCTTGGGAATGCTGAAATCGCGCGCTATGTCGTCGGCTGACCTCTTGGACACGGTTACTATTCGGTCGATGCGCCTGCCTACACGATGCTGCATGGCCACAAACGAGTACCACCGCCTCATTCTGAATCTCCACCACCGACTGCCAGCCTGTCCTATCTCGATATCCCTGTCAACGGACACCGGATGGTGGATAGTGGCAACCACCGGCAGCCCCAAACCCTTCATCAAAACCAGGCCGTAACCCAAACACTGGTTATCATGGACGACGTCAAACCTCTGTCCGGCCAGAAGCTGCCGCAATCTGAGGTAGGCCCTGATGCTGAAGGTGAATGGCTCTGGGAAAGTACCCAACAGCACAGCACAAAACTCATACAGGTTCAGGGGAGTCAAGATGCGGAGCGGCCTCGGTGGAAGGCGACCACGATTGACACCGTAGAGGTCCAGGCTTTCCAGCTTGTCCAGTGTTACTGCATCGACAAGGCGTGGGTGCGGATTGCCTGACAGTAAATGTACTTCGTGTCCAAGGTTGCATAGCTCCCTGGACAGATTATGGATATAGACACCTTGGCCACCACAGTAGGGCTCTCCCCTGTAGGAAAGAAGGCATATCTTCATGAAATACCTCCTGCTAGCTGTGCTCGCTCACTGAACCGTACCTAGATTAGAGAGGAGCAGGAGTAGACGCCCCAATGCAAAAAAGCGCGAGGTACCCCCCTCGTGTCTTCATTACCGCCGACATTATGTCGAACTGCCGACCAAAGTATATCATAGTTATCTGGGAATGGCCATCCTAGCGGCGTAGAGTGCCTAAGGCAGGCCAGACCCGCAATGCCAACCTGTGCAGGGTACCCGAAGTCTCATGTGCTCCCTTCCGATAGCTAAGCCGTAGGAGCGTGAGGCCAGCCAGACCGCAAAGCAAAAAGGCCTTCCTCGCCCCGGGCATTGGCCCCCAGAAGCCCTGCCAGAACATCTCGGCTACGTAACCAACAGAAACCTTTGGCATTCTGAACGATCTCTCGCCCGTCTCGGGGTCATTCTGGTAGAGCTTGACTTCGTCATTCTCCAGTGCCGTCTCTGCCTTTCCCTCGTAGTCAACCCACATGTGCACTGGCGAACACATGAACGTGTAGGGAATGTCCTTCGCTTCAAGCACTGAGGCAAGCACCAGCGCACGTGCCTTGCAATCGCCATGCCCTTTGTCCAGCGCTTCAGTCACGGTGGGACAATACCAGGGCATTCCGTAGGTCTCCCAGTCGTAGCTGTAGGGTATCGTTTGCTCTACCGCGCTCTCTATAGCTGCGGGATCGGAGGGAAGGCTTCGGGACAAACAGGCAACAGCATCCGGGTCCACTTCAGGGCTGATCACTCGCGCCAGACTGGCAGACAGCTTCAGCGGGTTCGGGTAAAGCACGAGAAGCACCCAGAAAACAATCAACAAGGGGAAGCACCTGCGAAAAAGCTTCCCCCTATAGTCGCTCTGAGCCACCTTATTCCAGCGTCTCAACCACCGCATTTGCCTTCCAGATCCCACGCATCGCTGTCAGTTGCTGCCTCAGATTCTAGCACTGCCCATGATGGGTATCGAGGAACTCCAGAGGTGCCCAACCAGCCAGATGTCGGAGAGATCGGGGCACCGCCGCGCACACAGCATGAGCACGATGGTGCGGTGGGCTGGGCCCACCGCACTCACTCGGGCTGATGGCCGCCGCTACGCTTGCCC
>QMOF01000175.1 GCA_003650185.1 Chloroflexota bacterium
ATTCGATATGGCCCAGGGCTGCGTTGACGATGAAGGCCCCCACCAGGAAAGCGGCAATACCGCCGAACAGGTAGGTATCCTTAACCATCATCAGGTCGCGCCACCCGCCCACAAAGCACATCCTGGTGCGCTGGGCCAGCACGCCCACGGCCAGGCCAACGACCACTGCTGTGGCTATGGGTACGTGAAATGAGCCGGGGCCGGACTCGCTGAAGAAGACGAACGCGGGCTTGACTATCACCAGGAGCAATATGCCCAGCATGGCCACGGGAATCACCCAGCCTGCCGCGCTTTTCATTCTGGCCGCGCGCCCCAGGTTGAAGCCCCTTCTCAAGAAGAAGATGCCAATGGCCGCTCCCACCACCACCCCACCCAGGGCGGTGATCCCGTCCAGGTCGCCTCCAGCCAGGCGCAGCACAGCCCTCACTGGACACCCCAGAAATACCAGCGCCCCGATCATGACGAAGGCTCCCAACATGAACCGGACTATGGGGTACGAACCACCCCTGGCCCGGAACTCGCGGAAGGCGAAGGCGGCGACAAAAGCGCCCAGCACAAAGCCCGCGATCTCGGGACGGATGTACTGCACCACCCCGGCCCGGTGCAGCCCGAGTCCTCCGGCTATGTCGCGCAAGAAGCAGGCGATGCAGATGCCCATGTTGGCCGGGTTGCCCCACTCAGTCATGAGGGCCGCCAACACTCCGAAGACCAGACCCGCCACCACCATGAGTGTTCGTTTCGTCAACAGCAGGCCCACTTGCGCACCTCCGTCGTCAGTGTTCTTGTGTCACCCGGTGGAATCGAAGTCGTCTTGTCGGTCTTTGCCAGGGCCCGACACAGGCCGCCATGCCGGTAGACTGTGGCGGCGAGTTCGTCTATCATTGACTTGCCTTGTCCCCGCTGTGGTGTAGGCATGGCCCGAGTGTACCATAAACAATATCTCGGTGCAAGATAAATGTTGTTTATTGCCAGCCATGAACCTTGACTACCTGGCCACCTATATGGAGCTGGTGAAGTTGGGAAGCTTCTCCGAGGTGGCCAAGAGGCTGTCCATCAGCCAGCCAGCCGTGTCCTTCCAGATTCGGAAGCTGGAGCGCGACCTCGGCGTGCGTTTGCTCGACAGGGGTCAGAAGGCAATTACCATGACCGATGCCGGCAAACGACTACTCCGCTTTGCCGAGGTGGTCACCACAGAGGAAGCACGGCTGCGGAGCGACCTGGATCGGCTGCGGTCGGAGGTCAGCGGCAACCTGGCCATCATCGCCAGCACGATCCCAGGGGAGGTGATCCTGCCGCCCATCCTCGGCGAGTTCAAGGCACTCCACCCGGCCGTGGGCGTCCGGGTGGATATTTCGGACTCACTGGCAGCCATCGAAGGAGTCCGTGGGGGCAACTACGAGCTGGGCTTCTGCGGCGTGGCGCCTCAGGGCAGGGACATGGAGTACTTCAAGGTAGCCGAGGATGAGATCGTCCTTATCGTGTTCCCTGAGCACCCGCTGGCCGGACGCGACCGTGTGGTGCTTCCGGAGTTAGAGGGAGAAATGCTCATCTTGCGGGAAGAAAGATCGGGTACGCAGAAGAACCTTGAGGCTCTCCTGGGAAAGGCCGGTGTCGACATCCGCAAGTGGTCGCCGAGCCTGGTCCTGGGGACAAGCCAGGCCGTGGTGGCGGCAGTAGAGGCACGGATAGGCATCGCCTTCGTATCGAACCTGGCCATCAGGAAGAGCCTGGCGCTGGGACTGGTGAAAGAGATACCCATTAACGGGCTGAGGCTAGTCCGCAGTTTCTACTGCGTCTACCGCAAGGAGAGGGCGGTGTCCCGCCTTGTCACTGAGTTCATTGCCTTCGTGCAGGCGAGGGCGTCACAAGGATGAGACTGTCCTGTGGAAGGCCACTACCCGTGGGCGGAAGCGTGCTCAGCTTGACAACACAATCTCGCCTGTGGAAAAATACAATCGTGTCGCCTGGATAGAAACGGGAGTACACGCGCATTGTGCCAGCTCTTTCCGATTACACCGGTTCTTTTGAGCCTCATCGGGCTTTCGGCGGTTACTGTAAACAGTTCCCCTTCAAAGACCATCGCCCTGAACCTGCCGTCCCGGAGCAACTGGGAGTGAACCGGCTGTTGCGGGGCTCAAGCTGGAAGAGCATGGGACTTCGAGGCGTGCCAGGGAAAGGCAACCAGACTGGAAAGGGAGGTCCGAGATGCCAGAAGAGTTGAATGATCTCAGCGGTCCGTTCAATCCCAACTTGACTTTCGACATGTTCTCGAAGGAGTTCCTGCTCAAGCTGATGCAAGTATGGCAGTACGCCTGGCTGCACATGTCGGAGTGCTGGTACAGGGCAGTCGAGAGGAGGTTCGGCCGCGAGGCGGCTGACGCCTGTGAGCCGGAGGCATGGTGCAACATGGCCGAGAGGGTCAACCCGCGGTATGCCAAGGTGGGCAACATCCCGCTGAAAACCGTGGTTGACTCCATGAAGGCCATCCAGTTGCCTCTGGACAACACCACGGGCGGCCTGTACCCCATGATACCCGAGGTCATAAACGAGAACCACGTCATATGGACCATACCCAGGTGCCGCTCGCTGGAGTTCTTTGAGGCCAAGGAGCCCTGGAGAATAAAGCAGGTCTGCCACGTAAACGAGAAGAAAGTCATAGAGAGGTATCTTATCAACCGGAAGATAAAGGTCACCCCGCTCAAGCTCCCACCACGCAACAGTCCCGATGACATCGCCTGCAAGTGGGAGGCCGTCATGACGGACGAAGACCAGTGGGGGCCTTACAACGAGACCGAGCTAAAGTAGGAATCTGAGACTATAACAAAGGAGTCAAGGAATGGCTAACCAGATAGGTAAGAGGTACTACTGCCCCAAGTGTGGGTCGGAGTTCATCGTTACCCGCGGAGGAGAGGGCACTATCCACTGCTGCGGCCAGCCGATGGAGCTGAAGAAGTAGGTAGTGTTCATGGCACTCTTCCTTCCCGTGGGTTGAACTGCTCCCACGGATAGCCTCGGCCCCGTCGCGGGCTGTTTGGAAAGATGAGAGTGACACGGCTGTCCGCGCACTCTTGAATCAGGAGGTTGTGAACGGAGATGGCGAACCAACTGGGTAAAAGGTATCAGTGTGAGGTCTGCAATACCGAGGTCCTGTGCACCAAGCAGGGCGACGGAACTGTTAGCTGCTGCGGGAAAGAAATGGTGGAACAGCAGCCCAGGCCACTGCCGTCGTCCGACTAGGCAGGAAGCTTGCCCCGAACCGGCCCCGCAGCCTGCCTGTGAACCCGTCTTCTGGTGCGGGGCCAGCGACCAGCACCTGATTGCTGAGTTCCTGTCCTGAGAGAATTGCCCTTTGACAGCCTTCTCTTATTTCTGTTCTATCACCTCTGAGACCGCTAGACTCGCCCTTGACTTCGGCCTGTCGGCTGCACCAGGCACACCCCTCGCCGCACCCTCGCATCGCCGTGGCACTCAGCGAGGCTACTTATGACCCGCATCATCCTCATCAGGCACGGCCGGACCGCATGGAACGAAGGGGCGGGAGAAAGGCTCCGCGGTAGGGCCGAGATTGAGCTTGACGAGGACGGCCGGAAGCAGGCCAGAATGACGGCAGCCCGAGTGTCCCGGCTCGGGGTAGCCGCCGTCTATTCCAGTCCTCTGAAGCGCGCCTGGGACACCGCCAGCATGGTAGCGGGGCCTCTGGGCCTGGAGGTCAACTCCCTGGAGGGGATTATCGACATCGACTACGGGCGGTGGCAGGGGCTCTCACTGGAAGAAGCGGCGGCAGACGACAGCCGACTCTACACGCTGTGGTTGGAAAGCCCTCAACTGGTCACCTTCCCGCAGGGTGAGAGCCTGGAACAGGTCAGACGCCGGGCGGTGGACGCGGTGGAGAAGGTGGTGGCCAGGCACCCTTATCAGACGATTGTCCTCGTTTCGCACAAGGTGGTGTGCAAGGTGCTGGTATGCGCCATGCTGGGCCTGGACACCTCCCACTTCTGGCGGGTGCACCAGGACCTGTGCGCTGTGAGCATCTTTGAAGGGGGTGAAAACGGTTTCACTGCGGTGACCATCAACGATACCTGTCACCTCGAAGGACGGCGGTGAGTGCCAACGTGAGCGAGGTGCTCCGCCTGCTCCGGGGGGAGTATGGGGAGAGGCGCTGGCAGCCGCACCGTGACCCCGTTTCCACGCTTGTGGCCACCATTCTCTCGCAGAACACATCGGACGCCAATTCCAGTCGTGCCTTCCATACCCTCATGGCCGCGTTCGGTGGCTGCGAGTCGGTGGCTGCTGCCCAGCCGGAAGACCTCGCTGGATTGATCAGGACTGGTGGCCTGGCCGAGATCAAGGCAGGGCGGATCACGCTCGTCCTTCAGGAAATCCAGCGGGAGCGGGGCAGCCTGGATCTGGACTTCCTCAAGGAAATGCCCCTGGCCGAGGCCAGGTCATGGTTGATGCAGCTTCCGGGGGTGGGGCCGAAAACGGCCAGTTGCGTGCTGCTGTTCTCACTGGGGAGACCGGCCCTGCCGGTGGATACGCATGTCCTGCGAGTATCCAGGAGACTGGGACTGATCGACTCAAGGACGAACGCGGAGCGTGCGCACCGCCTCCTGGAGGGGATGATTCCGGCGAAGGACGTGTATTCCTTCCATCTTAACGTGATCGAGCATGGCCGGCGCGTCTGCCGGGCGCAACGCCCCAGATGCGGGTCATGCGTGCTCCGCGAGATATGCCCTAGTGCTTCCTTTTGGGATTCAGGATAGCCCTCGGGATTCGACTCCTCAGTGCTGCGAATGTCCTCCCTATATGGAGGTATGGGAGCCTTTCCAGGCTCGAGC
>QMOF01000176.1 GCA_003650185.1 Chloroflexota bacterium
ATCTGGATCCTCATCTGGGCCTGGTTAAGCATCAGGGCCTGGGTATCCGTATTAATGGCCACGAACTCGATGCCTTGGATCTCCGCCCTCACCATGCGGTTAATGGCATTGCAGCCTGCTCCTCCAACCCCGATTGCCTTGATCTTGCACGGCGTCGGTACGAATGTCTTCTTCTGCATGGGCCCTCCTTTGTCCGCACTCATTGCTAGTCTGCTGTCATTCGCCACGATCATTCTGATCCTCCTGCGGCATGTTAGGCGGACCAAAGACAATCCTGGGTCGCCGATACCACAAGGTGTTCAGTCCGTCGCGTAGCTCGGACAGACCGGCGATGATCGGCTTCACCAGACGCTCAGGACCGACTTCGTTCTCTTCAAGGTCATCGTCGTGGTTCGCTTCTATTCTGGTCGCGCCGGTTCCCCAGAGCAAAAGCCCAGTACCAGCGGCCCAGGCGGGATGGTTCAATTCGGCGCTGTCCTCAGGCATAGCCTTGGGTAAGCCGACCCGCGCCCTGAGCCCGAGCACTTCCTCGGCGAACGTCTCTATGCCGGGCAAGCTTGCCCCACCTCCGGTAAGCACCAGGTTGTTCGGTTGGTACGGGGCCCTGCAGAGTATCATCCTGAGAATCTCCTCGATCCTGGCCCTGATGATGTACCTCACCTGCTCGGGGGTAGTGTTGTACTGAGAGAGCACCTCAGCGGCAAGCTTGTCTGCTCCGCCATCCTCATAGAGATTCCCGCAACTGGTCTTCAGCTTCTCAGCCGTGCTGAATGGGATGTTGAGCGCGGCAGCCAGGTCACTGGTAACGTGCCTGCCACCGACCGGCAGCGCCGAAGTGTGGCAGATGCTTCCGTTCTTGAACACGGCGATACCGGTGGTAGCTGCACCGATATCAGCCAGGATAACCCCTGAATCCCTGTCCTCTGGCTCCAGGACCGACTCACTACAGGACAGAGGGTTTGCCACGAAGCTCCCTGCCATGAGCGGAAGACCGGCACGCCTCACGCACAGAGCCACGTTCTGCAAGCAGGCTGCCTCAGCAGTGACCAGATGAGCATCCAGGTCCAACCTGAAGCCGCGCATCCCCAGCGGGTTCTTGATGCCCTGCAAACGGTCGACGGCGAACTCTCTTATGACCATGTTGACCTTGATCCGGTCTTCAGGCAGGGTAAGTGACTCGATCTGTTTTTCTGCTTCCCTGATGGCCGATTCGGTGACCATGCGGCTCTTGCGGTCAGTGTCTACCGATACTGTGGGGTTGGTGGAACCGATGTGCTTGCCACTAAACCCCACTACGGTCCGCTGGATCTTCGTGCTAGAGCCACCGCATGCCTGCTGGACTGAGTCCGCGATAGAACTGGTGGCCTCGTTGACATCGACGATCATGCCATTCTTGATTCCCCTCGAGGTCACGTTACCTGTCCCGATGATGCGAGCCGTTCTGTCCTCAGCTTCGGCAACTATGGTGCGAATCTTTGCCGTTCCTACGTCGACAAAGGCGAGATGATCAGTCGACATTTCTCCTCCTTCGTTGGTGGATGCCAATTCTGTTTGAGTCGAAGCTGTTCATCCCTTTCCCATTTCTAGTCACCTCCCCGCTGCGCACCAGTTGGTCGTCGATGTCCATCGCCTGAGCGTGAATTCAATACGATGACACGATGCGCACCCTGCGTTCTGCGTTTATCTCATCCTGGCTATCGGCTCGACGCCGGTCTGATCCCTGCCTGCCGGGTCCTGCACCATGGCTCGCCGCGTTGCTTTTGAACATCTTGTGTTTGTCACACAGAGTGCAGACCTGCCTGAAAGTCGAACCTCGTACGTGTTCGATTACCCAGCAATGTGCGCAGGACCGGTGTCCGGAGGGTTGCCCCGGCGCTCTTTTCCGTTCAGACGACATGAAATGACCTCTGTCCCAGATCGCGGACTGGGCGCAAAGAAGCGTTTTGTTTGAGGCACAGCTCGCGGTTCTGTAGGTTCAGTATGTAACAATTGACTCACATACTGATGTCGGAAATGATTGATATTGTCACAATAGTGTCACAGACTGGGTTGCTGGAACGTAAGAGGGGTAGAAAGCGCCCTGCCGGTTGAGGAGGCTCAGTCGGCAGGGCGTGGACGACTTTGCGGGGGAAGGAGGCCTCGCTGGGCTAGCGATCGGGTGTGCGCATTCTCCAGCGTACGTGGATGTGGGAGACCTCGTCGGCGGGCAGCTTGTCCGTCGGAGCGTTGATCCTTCCCAGGGCCATGGCCGCACTCTCGGCCACCCGCTCGTCGGCGTCATGGGTGGCATCAAGAAGGGCCTTCGTGGCTTCGCAGTCCCCGAGATTGCCCAGCGCCTGGGCAACCGCGGCCCGCACGCTGGGGTTGCTGTCAGCCAGGGACTTGACCAGCGGGGTGACAACTTGATCATCGCCAATCCTCCCCAGCAGCTCGGCGGCGCACTGCTGTGCGTAAGGATTGTCGGCGCTTAGTGCCTGGACAAGCGGCTCCACGGTGGCTTTGCCGATATTGCTCAACGATTCGGCGGCGTAGCTCCACACCGCATAATTGTCAGTTGCCGCCTTGATCAGGGGGTCGATCACGGCCTCTCCACCTATCTGGCCCATCGCTTTGGCAGCGCACATGCGGACGTAGGCGTCGCTGTGGTGAAGCGCCTCGATCAGGGCTCCCACAGCCTGCTGGCCGATCAGTCGCAGAGTCTCGGCGGCAGGCAAGCATATGGCATGGTTCCCGGCCACCGCCTGAAGGATGGGCTGAACAGCGGGTTGTCCAATGTTGGCCAGCGCATGAATAGCTTGAATACAGAGCTCGTTATCCGCCAGCAGCCCGATGAGGGCCTCGATGGCTCCGGCGTCCTTCACCTTGCCCAGTGCCTCCGCGGCACGCCCGCGCACTAGGTCATGGCTGTCGCTGAGGGCCTTCGTCAGCGGCCCAACGGCCTGGCTGTCGCCAATCTTGCCGAGCGCTTGAGCGGCCTCGGCACGCACGGTGCTGTCGCCGTCCGTCAGCGCCTCTACCAGGGGCTGAACACCCTGAACGTCTCCGATGTTTCCCAATGCCCTGGCTGCCGC
This sequence comes from Chloroflexota bacterium, assembly GCA_003650185.1. Lineage (GTDB taxonomy): Bacteria > Chloroflexota > Dehalococcoidia > UBA2247 > RBG-13-53-26 > B9-G15. Next base: position 3,072 of record QMOF01000176.1, read on the forward strand.
GGCGCGTGCCAGGTTGTTGCTGTCTTTGAGCGCCTCAGCCAGCGGACCGACACTCCTGCTGTCACCCACTCTGCCCAATGCGTCGGCAGCGTCGCAACGCACAAGCCAGTTGCTGTACTTTAGCATCTCTGCCAGGACTTCCAGGTTTCGTTCCTTTTCCACCACACCGATCATAGGGGCCCAGGATTCCATAGCTGCCTCCCTTCCTTTTGTTATCCGTGGGCCTAATCTTGGCAGCAATTGGGTAAAAATCTGATAAATCCGGGTCATTGGGGTGTAAACATTTCGTAAAAATCGGTAGCGGGGCCGCTGCCGTTGCCATGAATTGACAGAAAGAAAAGGGCCGCCTGGAGCGGCCCCATGTCAAGCCATGGCTGCAAAATGCCCGCCGGGCGTAGCTAGCTCACAAGGAGGTTGACTGCCCCGGGGATGATCTCGAACGAGGCGGGCAGCATCCCGACCAGCTCCCCGTCCATCTCCAGCAGTACCTCTTCCTCCGAGGTAGCCTTGACCGACCGCCCCTGAAAGAAGCTCACCTTGTCCAGAGACAGATGTGTGCCCCGTCGAAGCTTGGGAACGTGGCGCAAGCCCTCCACAATCCCGAAATTCCCTACATTCACAATGTCGAAAAGCCCGTCATCCATGAGGGCCCCGGGGGCTGGGAAGAACCCACGACCGAAGTACCTGCCGTTGGCAATTATCAGATTACGCACACACAACTCCATCGCTGTGCCGCCGTCAATGGATACCTCCACTGCCCTGGCTTTGTAGCTAAGCGCAGCAGACACGATGCCCCAAAGGTAATTAGGGCGCCGCCCCAGTATTCGCGGCGCCTTGTTCGCCTTCTGGACTACCAGCCCTCCACCACCGAGGTCGGCTATGTTGATAAAGAGCCTGGTCTCAGTGCCTCCAGTCAGATTCAGAAATTCTGCCCTCCCCACATCGACCCGCTTGGTGCAACCGGTCTCCAGCACCTTGAGAGCCTCGGGCAGCCTGCCGGGAATCCGCAGGGTACGTGCCAGGTCGCAGCCTGACCCCAATGGAAGGATCGCCAGCACCGGTCCGTCATTGACTGCAGCACCGTCCTGGTACAGGCCATTGACTACCTCGTTCACTGTACCATCGCCACCAACCGCCACCACCATCTCGTACCCCAGTTTAACCGCCTCCCGGGCCAGATGGGTTGCCTCCCCGGAAAACCCGGTCATCATGACCTCAGTGGGGACACGTCCGTTGTTGCTGATGTATTGCTTGAGCACGCTCCAGCCAGTAGTAGAGCTACCGGCGGCTACGGAATTCACTATGTACGCTGTCTTCCTCAGGACTCCCTCTTGCCTGTGGTCACGATGTCCAGAGAGGCGATCCTGGGTGAGGCCTCACATCCCCAGATCCACCGTGAGCCAGATTTCGAACGCATCACATCCTTCCCGAGGAAGCATGAACCACTGCGGCTGCTATGTCATACGCACAAACGGCCGCTGCTCACCAGAGCAACCCTGACGCTCGATCTAACCGAGACCAGGTGCTCACCACATCTCAACCACGCCCAAACGGTATTGTATGGCGCCTGCCGCTTTTTGGCAACAGGTAGGTCCAGGCTCATAACCGCGCTAGGAGCGTGTCTGACTAACTGCCCTTAGCTCAGTTGTTGCCATAGGTTTCAGTAACCGGCTCGACGGACGAGATGCTTTGGAGTCTTACAGATCCGCGGTCAGGGCCCTATTTGGCCTTTGGGCGGGACATATCGCTGGCCTACGC
>QMOF01000177.1 GCA_003650185.1 Chloroflexota bacterium
AATTACCACTGGCGAAGGTGGCATGATAGTGACCAATGACAGAGACATCGCTCAGCGGGCCAGGAGTCTCAAAGATCTGGCTTTCTCAGCAGACAAACGCTTCGTCCATACTGCTTTGGGGTTCAACTATCGAATGACCAATGTCCAAGCGGCCATCGGGCTGGCGCAATTCAGCAGGATAGATGAGCTGGTTGAGAGGAGAAGGAGAAACGCTCGTCTCTACAGCAGTCAACTGAAAGATGTCCGGGGGCTGACGTTGCCGATAGAAGCAGAGTGGGCCAGGAACGTCTACTGGATGTACTCCATATTGATCGAGGATGACTTCGCGGTCGATCGGGACGGACTCATGAAGAGGCTGGCCGAAGCAGGTGTCGAAACGAGGACCTTCTTCATACCGATGCACCGCCAGCCGGTCTTTCTTGACATGGGCCTGTTCCAGGGTGAAAGCTATCCCGTAGCAGAGGATATCTCCGCAAGAGGACTGTATCTGCCATCAGGGTCTGGCCTGTCTGAGAGCGAGGTGGAGTACGTCTGCGGTGTCATCAGAGAGATAGGCACAGGTAAGGCATGACACGTAGCGGAGGCCGATGGGGAGCACGATCGAAGTCTGCTTGATATCTTACCCTTACTATCCCTCACAAGGTACCGGCAGGGGCCATGACAGGTATGCGTTCGAGTTGAGCCGGAACATCGCTCGGGCAAATGGCCACATACACGTCCACTCGCTGGACCAGGGCTACTCCAGCGGTGTAGCGGCGGCTGGCACAAAGCAGTTGCGCTTATTGGCTGACCTGCTTCGTGCCAGGGCCGACCTGTATCATGCTATTTCGCCCGTGGGTGGAGCGATGGCCGCCATGCTGGGTAAACGCCCACTCGTCGTAACGGTACACGACCTCGTACCGTTCCACGTCACGAAATATGATGCGTCGTGGAAGCATTGGTACGTGAGGCTTTGTACCAGGATAGCTACTCGGAAGAGTGATGCCGTAGTGGTCCCTTACGAGGTCACCAAACACGAGCTGGTGCAAAGGTTCAGTGTGCCCGAAGCTAAGATATCTGTCGTGAGATACGGCGTGGACCACTCCCGGTGCAGGCCCCAAGCCGGGGTTGAAAGAAAGGCCAACAGGGTTCTCTACATCGGTGAGGTCAGCCGATCTAAGGGCGTGGACAGCCTTGTCAGGGCCTTTGCCCTGGTCGCGGAGCGTCTTCCGGATGCGGAACTCTTGATCGGTGGCAAGACCAGCAAAGATCAACCTATGCTGGAGAGGCTTGCCCACGACCTGGACATCAGGAACGTTGCTTTCCTCGGCTACGTTCCGGAGGGCGAGCTTTCTTCGTACTACTGCTCGGCTGCGGCGATGGTCTTTCCTTCCAGATACGGCTTTGGACTGTCCACCCTTGAAGCGATGGCCTGTGGGACTCCCGTGGTTGTCGGGGCTGTGCTCGACGCCCCGGAGTTCCTGGCTGACGCCGGATTGCTGGTCGACCCTGACGATGTCGGCCAAATGGCAGATGCCATACAGCGCATACTGACCGAGAATGGGTTGCGACAGCATCTGTCGGAGAAGGCCATCGAAAGGGCAAAGTCGTTCTCTTGGGAGGGCACTGCCAGGGAGACTGCGTCGGTCCCGTTTCTCCATCACGTTGACGTAGACCGACGCCGATCGCAAGTCAGCGGCATCTGACACGTGCGGGTAGGGATGCCCTAACGGGCTGCCTTGTCTTGGCACGCACGCTGGAACTGGTCCAGATACATGGCTGCTATTCTGGCGTAGCTGTAGGTTCGCAGGGTGAACTCCCGTCCCCTCAGTCCGGCCTGTCTCCGCTCTTGGGCGTCCTTGAGCAGCCGCAAAACGGTGCTGGCAGCCTCGTCAGCGTTGCCTGGCTCAAATAGATACCCGTTCTGGCCGTGCTTGACCGCTTGCTCTATGCCTTCCAGCCTAGAAGCCACTACCGGCAGGCAGCAGGACGAAGCCTCCAGCGCAACGATACCGAAGCCTTCCATGTCTCCCTTCACAGGCATGTTAGGCAACACGTGAATGTCTGCCACATTGTAGAGCTGCCGTAGCATTTCGTCATCAGCCTGATTCAGCACGATTACATGACCCCGAAGCTCGTTTACCTCCGCTGCAGCTTGCTGGATCCTCTCTCGATAAGGTCCTTCTCCGACAACCAGGTAGACGCATTCCTTCTCCTCAGCCAGCAGCTTTGGCATGACGGCACTGGCAAACCAGTGAAACCCTTTCCTCTCTACCAGCCTCCCGGTTGAGAGGATGACCTTCTTGTCAACCAGATCGAGGCCCAGTCTGTCTGATACGTGCTGACGCAACTTGTTTCTGGCCTCGTCATCTAACTCCACGTGGAATGTATCTGCCACCCCGTTGGGGATGACCACTGTCTTTGTCTCCGGAACGCCTCGCTTTATGCATTCAAGTCGGGTAGCCTCGCTGACACATATGACGCTGTCCAGTCTCTTGAGACACGCCGGCACTATGCACTGATAGAGTCTGTTGTCATAGGTGATATCCAGCCCATGAACCGTTGCCACTATCGGCTTCCTGAAAAGCTTCAATGGCAGACCGAGAGGCGCCAGCAGACCATCCTGGAGATAGACGACATCCGCCCTGGCCAGCAACTGCACCGCAACGGACGACAGGAACAAGTAGGGCGCGACCAGGGGAAGCCACTTATTCGAACCGCCCCATTTGAGCAAGGTCACATCGGCCAGTCCAGAGAGATGCTGGAACAGCTCATGGGCCAGTCTCTCCATTCCACCCCTCGCGGGAGGGAATTTGCGCGTCACGAATAGAATGCGCATCGACTCGCGGGCCCTGGGGTTACACGTCAGTTACCTGGTACACCTCTATGTCCTCTTGGACACTCGTGTATACCAGGGGGTAGGCATCAGCTATCTTCTCGCAGAAGCTGGCTGGGTACATCTCTATGTGGTTCCACTCCTCGTCTGGAACTATCTGGTTGCTTCTCACCAGCACGTATTCGACGCTCCACAAATGTAGGTAGTGGTCCACCCTTTCTTGGGAGAGGAAGTAAACCCTGTAGTCCCACAGGACTTCCCTATTTGAGTAGAATGTCCACTCATAAATGCTCGTGCCAAATACTCGGTCTCCTTTGTCTGTATGCTGTTCTATCCAAGATGCGACTTCCTCGATCGAGGCTATGCCTCCTACACTCGGAGCGTAACATTGCGTCATCTCCAGTCTCTGTGCACTTCTCTCCGTGTCAACTGCGGCTGGTGCCATGTACGACATGAGCAAGAGCGCCAGCAGCGCCAGTGCTGCTAAGGCTGCTCTGGATCTCCTTGGTCTCAGCCTGTCGGCGAGCAGCTTCAGCACCAGGCCATAGGTGAAAGCCAGCAAGAACGGCAGGTATATGAAGTACCGCTCCGTATCGGAACCCCAGAAGGTGAAAAGCCAACTGGTGAACACCACGATGGGCACGATTCTCCACCGTTTTCTTCTTACCGCATACATCAGTGAAATGAGGAAGCCGCAAATCAGAAGTCCCTGCAAGACCACATACCCGCCGAGGAACAGGGCACGAGGAGCCCCCGACAATCCTAGCGGCGCAGACTCGAACTGTCGCAGACTGTTCAGTTCAACGAACTTGACCGGGTTTATCATTTCCCAGATATATATGTGCCTCGCCTCGTGTGGTACAGTGCCTCTCCTGTAGAGTTCAAGCCCGTTGGATTCCTCTTCCAGTTGCAGTGCCCACTCCGGGATATCTTCCCGGCTTGATCTCGCCAGGACCTGCTCCAGGGTGCCGCTTTGCTCCGCCACACGTATGTCTTCCGAATCAGGAAAGGGCTGATAGATTGAGCCAGCCGATGGGCCCCTGCCGCTGACTACCCCGGTAGATGACAGGACATAAGCATATGGGCCTGATGCGAACAACAAGACCACGCCAACAAGAACGGCAACCCTCCTGACTCCGAGACCGCTGGCGAGCAAGAACGCGGGAATAGCCAGCAGCAAGAAGAGCGCCTGCTGCTTTGTCGAAATGGCCATCGCCACCGCAAAGGCTGCAAAAACGAGGCACTTCAGGTTCCGCTGCCTGTAGAGCAACAGGGCAGCATATACAGCCAACAGGATGAAAGCGACCATAAAGGGCTCCATGAGGACTTGGACGCCGTAGAAGATCACCTTTGAGCTGAGGCCAATCAACAGGATGCATATCACGCCTATGAACTGGCTCCGGGTTAACTCTCGGGCGATCAAGTAGGCCAGCAGCCCAGCGAAGGCCACCATACCAGCCGACAACACCCGCAACCCTACCTCCCCCCACAGGAGGTAGACTTGCGCCCCAAACAAATGGTAGAAGAGAGGGTAGGCGACCTCGGTCTGGATATCCACCGATCCTTTCTCTGTGATCTCTCGCACTATATGAGCATGAAGCGCACCGTCGCCGAGAATCGGTAGGTCTTTTGCGGGCAGGCAGATTGCCAGGAAGGCGCCCAGACTGAGCAAGAGCGGCAGGAGCACCTGGGTATGGCCTACGTTTGTGGATTCTGTGGGCTTCATGTGTCTGGCTTTGTGCTGCGGCTTCCTAATCTAATAACTATATTGCAGCCGCTTCTCAACAAGCATGACCACCAACGGGTCGCACGCAACTGTGCGGGAAATCCGGCGCCGCCCGGGCGGGGCCATCGTAGGAAAGAATATCGAGGCTCACTTATTGGAGCTTGATTCTCTTCGCTTCAGCCGGTACAGGATCTCCTCCTGGAAAAGCCTCTGGCTTTTGATCGTCTCGGCGAAGAGGCCGAGGATTATGGACTGAAGCCCGGTTATCAA
>QMOF01000178.1 GCA_003650185.1 Chloroflexota bacterium
GGGTGTTCTCCCCCATGATCAAGAAGGGGAGCGTTGATTTTCTGCTGGCTTTCGAGCGGCTGGAAGGGGCCAGGTGGGCTGGTTACCTGAGGTGGGGTGGCATCGCCATCGTCAACGACCATGCGATACCACCGCTATCCACGGTGGGTGGCGGCGCGCACTACCCCACCACCGAAGAGGTGGAGCGGATCATCCGGCAGTACACGGACCAGATATTTGTTTTGCCAGCCACCCAGATAGCCAGGGAGCTGGGCAATCCTCAGGTGCTCAATGTGCTGTTGGTTGGCTTTCTGTCTGCGTTTCTGGACATAGATGAGAAGAGCTACACCGATGACCTGAGGCAGCGAGTGCCGGCAAGATTCCTCGAACTCAACCTGGACGCCTTCGCCCGAGGTCGGAAGGAAGCACGAGCCCTGAGAGGGGCCGGGGGCTGTTAATTCAGGAGGCAAGCTGTATGATCTGGAACCCGCAGTATGAGACGATGCCCAGACCTCAACTGGAGAAGCTTCAGTTGGAAAGGTTGCAGGCACTGGTGGCCCGCGTCTATGAGAAGGTGCCTTTCTATCGTCAGGCCCTCCAGGAGCGGGACCTGACTCCTGAGAGCATCAAGTCCCTGGCCGACCTGTCCAGGCTGCCTTTTACGGTAAAGCAGGACTTCCGCGACAACTACCCGCTCGGCCTGGTTGCTGTTCCCATGGACCAGGTGTGCCGTGTACATGCCTCCAGCGGCACCACCGGAAAGCCCGTGGTTGCTCCTTACACAGCCAACGACCTGAGGATGTGGACCGAGGTAATGGCGCGGAGTCTCACCTGTGCCGGGATGGGCAAGGATGATGTCATGCAGAACGCCTATGGCTATGGGCTTTTCACAGGCGGTCTCGGCTTCCACTACGGTGGTGAGAGGGTGGGGGCCACCGTGATACCGACTTCCACAGGCAACACCAAGAGGCAACTCATGCTGCTCCAGGACCTGGGTACCACTGTCATCACCTGCACGCCTTCGTACTCGCTTATTCTGGCCGAAGCGGCCCTGGAGATGGGGGTAGACCTCAGACTGTCCAAGCTCAGGTTGGGCATTATGGGTGCTGAGCCCTGGTCGGAGCAGATGAGAGCGGAGATCGAGGCCAAGTTGCCCATCCAGGCCATAGACATATATGGTCTGACCGAGGTGGTGGGGCCGGGGGTGTCCGTGGAGTGCCCCCACAAGTGCGGCATGCACATTTTCGAGGACCACTTTCTGCCTGAGATAGTCGATCCGGCGACCGGGGAGCCCCTCCCCTACGGTCAGGTAGGGGAGCTCGTGATCACCACCCTCACCAAAGAAGCCTTGCCTGTAATACGCTTCCGCACCAGGGACATAGCCTCTCTGAATCCGGAACCGTGCGAGTGCGGCAGGACCCTAGTCCGAATGTCGAGGATCGCCGGCAGGACCGACGACATGCTCATCATTCGCGGCGTTAATGTTTTCCCGTCCCAGATAGAGAGCGTCCTGCTTGAGGTTGAGGGTGTGGAACCCCATTACCTGATCATCGTTGACCGTGAGCGCCACCTGGACGACCTGGAGATATGGGTTGAGGTGTCGGAGGCCGTCTTTTCTGACGAGATGCGCAAGATGGAAGCCTTGCAGCAGAAGGTGAAGCAGGAGATGGAGGGCACTCTAGGCATCGGCGCCCGGATCAAGCTGGTGGAACCCAGGTCGCTGGCCCGCACCGAAGGCAAGGCGAAGAGGGTTGTCGACCGCCGGGAACTGTAGTTCGTGGAATAGGGAGGGACTGGACAATGAAGGCAAAGCAGGTCTCTATCTTCGCAGAGAACAAGCCGGGGCGGCTGGTGGCCATTCTGGAAGCGCTACGGGCCTATGACATAAACATAAGGGCCCTTTCCATTTCCGAGGGGGCCGACTTCGGCATAGCCCGGATGATCCTCTCTGATCCGGACAAGGGCGCTCAGGCCCTCAGAGAGGCTGGCTTCACCGTCAGGGAGACGACCGTTATACAAAAGGAGATGCCGGACCGGCCCGGCGGTCTACTGGAGACGGTGGCCCCGCTGGCTGAAGCAGGCATCAACATCGAGTACTTTTATGCATTCCTGGAGCCCACCCCTGGCAAAGCCACCATCGTGTTCAAGGTAAGCGACCCCGACCGGGCTGAAGAGGTTTTGGGCAAGTGATCATGACCTACCTCTTCTCAGCGTGGGGGAGAGTGGCGTGTCCCGGCCAACATCGCACGGGGTGTAGGCCCGGCTGGTCCACAGGAGGCTGCTTTGTACTCATATAGCGGCAGGTGCCTGGTTGTTGACCTCGGCAGCCGGAAGACGACGATAGAAGAGTTGCCCGAGGCTATGCTGGAGAAATACCTTGGAGGGGTGGGGTTGGGGAGCCGCTTGCTCATGGCCAGGTGCAGGCCGGGGACCGACCCCTTGAGCCCGGACAACCCTCTTGTTTTCGCCTCCAGTGGGCTGACGGGGACCATGGCCCCTGCCTCAGCGGGCCACGCAGTGGTCACCAAGTCACCCCTGACAGGTCTCCTGGGGGACTCGGTGGCTTACGGCAACTGGTCACTTTCCCTGAAGCAGGCGGGCTATGACGCCCTGGTTGTCACTGGAGCATCATCGTCTCCTGTCTACCTGTTTATAGATGATGACATAGTGCATTTCCTCAAGGCCGAGCACTTGATGGGCCGGGGTGCTCCTCAGACCCAGCAGGTGGTACGAAGAGAGATAGGTGATGACCGGGTCCGGGTGGCCGCCATCGGCCCCGGTGGTGAGGCCCTGGTGCGCTATGCCTGCATCAATAACGACGCCCATCACCAGGCAGGCCGCACCGGGTGCGGCGCGGTCATGGGTTCGAAGAACCTCAAGGCCATTGCGGTCAGGGGTACCAGGCCGGTGTCTGTGTCCGATCTCGGGGCCATGGAGCAGGTCTGCGCCGCCCTTTACGCCAGGGCACAGAACGCCTGCCGCGAGGACTATAGAGCCTTGGGCACCCCCTACAATGTCATGCTCCTCAACCGCGTCAGTGCACTGCCGACGCGCAATTTCCAGCAGGCCAGCTTCGAGAAGGCTGAGGTGCTCGGTGGGGAGTCCCTGGCGGAACATTACCTGGCCAAGGTGACTGCCTGCCCCACATGTCCCGTTGGCTGCGAACACGTCTACCGGGTGAAGCAGGGCACCTACGCCGGGCTGGAGATGTCCCTGGACTACGCGACTCTATCTGCGCTGGGCCCAATGTGCGGCATCGACTCCGTGCCTGCGATACTCAAGGCGGCTGAGCTATGTGACTATTACGGGATTGACACCGTGAGCACTGGCGGCACGATAGCCTGGGCGATGGAGTGCTTCCAGAGAGAGCTGTTGACCAGGGCCGATACCGGCGGTGTCGACCTGCGCTTCGGGAACGCTGAGGCCCTGGTGGAGATGGTCCACCTCATCGGTCGGCGCACCGGCCTGGGAGACCTGCTGGCCGAGGGCACCAGGCGGGCTTCAGCCCAGCTCGGCCAGGGTTCGGAGCACTGGGCGATGCATTCCAAGGGGATGGAGCTGCCGGGCTATGACCCCAGAACCCTGAAGACTCAGGCGCTGGCCTTTGCCGTCGGTCTGCGGGGCGGATGCCGCAGCCGGTCCTCTTCTTACGAGTTGGACATGGTGAGTGTCCTTGATGAGATCAGTCCGGCAGGCTGGGGTGCGCTGAACATGGAGCAGGAGGACCTGGCCGCCGCCTTCGACTCGCTAGTCATGTGCAAGTCTATGCGGGGTGCCTTCCATGACTTCCTGTCGGAAGCGGCCCGGCTGCACTCGCTGGCCACAGGGATCGATCTGGGCGCTGGCGGGCTCAGGGAAGCCGGGGAGCGGATCAACAATCTTAAGAAGGTGTTCGATGTCAGCCACGGGTGGACGCGTGCCGATGACTGGCTCCCGCCCCGTTTGCTGACCGACCCCATACCTGACGGGGAGGCACAGGGGGTGCTCCTTACGCAGGAGGGCTTGAGCCTGTTGCTGGACGACTATTATCTGGCCCGGGGCTGGACTGCCGAGGGCCTCGTGCCGGAGAGAAAGCTGGATGAGCTTGGCATGGGCGACATCGTCGAGATCATGAGGGGATACTAGATGGAGCGCCGCTATATCCTGTGTGACGCCGAGAAGTGCACCGGTTGCCGTATATGCGAGTTTGCCTGCTCTTCAGGGAGAGAGGGGAGCTTCGCCCTGGAGCTGTCCAGGATAAGAGTAGTACAGTCATCTCCAGCGGATACCAGGAGCATGGCTTGCCGGTTCTGCCGGAACGCTCCGTGCGTGTCTGTCTGCCCCAGAGGGGCGCTCAGCATGGATGAGGAGAACTCCATCATCAGGCTTGACAAGGGGCGCTGTGCTGGCTGCGGCTGGTGCATCGAGAGTTGCCCCTTCGGGGCCATCGTCCTCGACTGGGGTACTAAGACGGTGGTCATGTGTGACCTGTGCCTTGGCCTTTCCCAACCCAGGTGCATCCAGTTCTGCCCCAAGAATGCCCTCAGCATCCACGGCCTGGACGGCGATCAAGCCGCGTCACGGTAGGTCGCGCGGCCGCAGGCCGCGCGCCGTTCTCATCTCTTGCAGACAAGCTTTCTTACTGCTTCCCCGAGGCCGTCCAGGGTCAGTTGGTACATGGGGAACAGCTTGCCTATCATCTGGACCGTGGGGTGGTTCCAGTAGCGTGGCTCCTCGGGGTTGAGCCAGACACAGTGCGTGAAGTGCTCGGCTATCCGTTGCAGCCAGACCACGCCGGGAATGTCGTTGCGCTGGTAGTAATAGATGGCGCCGTATCTGGCTGTCAGCTCA
>QMOF01000179.1 GCA_003650185.1 Chloroflexota bacterium
CAACATGGCACAGAGCATTCCTCAGCTTTTTGTGGCTGCCCAACAACTGATGGGGCTTTTTGGGGGCAGGGGTTTACCATCGGTCCAGACACCAATGCAGGGGGCACCTCAAGGTGGAAACACCTTCCAGAGCACACAACAGTGGGGGAGTATCGAAGAGGCGACTGACGAGGAGATAGCGGAGGCGTTTGGTGGTTGATTTCTCTCAATTTGACCCAACTCAGGCACAGGAGATGATGAGCCAACAAGCGGCTCTGGCAGGGATCACGGGGAAAGCTATAGTGGACTCTCACCCGGAGGAGGGAGTGGTTCGCCTCAAGCTGTCTTGGATACCAGTGGAGAGGACAGCGGAGCTGACCAAAGTCTTTACACAGGTAATCGTGATGGCCCTCAGGGGCATGAACTTGACTGTGAGAGTCAGAACCAACGATGAGTGATGCAGTTGAGCGCTTGGCTCAACTTATGGCCATTGTGATGTCTCTTGGTACGATGGGGCGAACCACCTCACACCCTCAAGGGAACCCTTTAGAGAATCCTGACTCTCCAAGAGACGTGCGTGCAGACTTGCAGGCCATGTTCCCGCCCGAGAGAATAGAGGCAATCAAGCGGCGGGAGCTGCGCCGGTTCAAGCAGGCGCAGGACAAGAAGTGGCAAAACTGGCTTGAGTCAGTCAGCAAGTGATGCCCATCCAACTAGAGCGGACAGTCTTTAGGACAGGGGCCAGCTTGGCTGTGACCCTGCCCAAGGCGTGGGCCAGGTGGGCCAAGCTCAAGCCCGGCGATTCGGTAGAGGTTCTGGTGGATGATGAGCTGATCATCCGAGTGAAGCAGCGAGTGGAGGGCCAGCAGGGTACCTCCTGATCTGAGAACCGTTTTTTATTTCTACGAGGGGAGCTCCGAGAGGAGCAGGCTGCACACCAGCTCGTGCTCGCTCGGAGCTCCACAGTTATATAGATTCCCATAAAGACTTGACACAAGCCTGATTAGCCGCAATAGTTATATGATGTAGCCTGGTGGGCTTGCCGGTGCAAAGCCGGCCCACCAGGCTAATTTGCTTTCACCGGCAAGCCACAGGGCTGATTAAAAAGGGGTCTGCAACCCGGACCGAAGGGTTCTGGGCAGACCCCTTTTCCTTTTGGGCCGGGTTGCTGCTCCAGGCTGAGCGGGGTCCACCCTACCCGCTGTGACAAATAGCTAGAGGAGGTGTGCAGATGGCATTGACCCTAGATCAGATGGTGGCCAAGGGTAAGAGCAAGCTATCCGCCAAGGCTAGCGTGATGAAGAGTAACTATGACGCGGCCAAGAGTGACATGAAGACATCGTACAGTGAGCTCCCCTTTGGTCCCAACACTACGGCAGCCTACAACGCTGGGATAGACGCGGCAGTCTACCGCACTCCAGACGTTGAGAAGTGGGCCCGGAACTGGCGTCGCAAGGTAAGTAGATAAGGCATTCCAACTGCCCCGGCTCTGACCCTGAGGGTGGCAGGGCAAGAGTAGACCAAGCCGAGGCGGTATGACCGAAAGGAGGTAGAACCGTGTTCAAGACGCAGCAGATCTCAGGCCCGGTACCGATGCAGGTTGTGGGTCCATCACCCCAGCAGGTAAGCGGTCCTCTAGCCTACTATCCGGCTACGGATAGCACCATGACGGACATGATATCGTCCATGATGCCCATAATCATGATGGTCATGATGATGGCCATACTCATGCCGATGATGAAGGGCATCACGGGAGAGAGATAAAGGAGGAGAGACATGGTTATGAGGCCACAACAGTACCAGTATGGCACCGTGGGCGGATACTACCCGACACAGACGGACTACAGTTCCATGTTTACGTCCATGATGCCCATGATCATGATGATCATGATGATAGCCATGCTGATGCCAATGCTGAAGGGCATCACGAAGTAAGTGCAGACGGGAGGCGAACATGACAAACGGGAAAGTAGAAGAGAGGGTCACCCCTCAGCAGCTTCCCGGGGTGCTGCCTCCAACCGGCTGGGTGCCGCCTCTGGACACCAAGATGACGTTGATCGGGGTGTACAACACCCAGTCGGGCAGGTGGGTTGGTTTGCCGATACAGGCGCTGGTGGAGGCGCTGGTCCAGGCGGAGAGCAAGTACGCGCTGGATCGGATTGATGACCGCGATGGCGTACAGGCTACCATCCCGAACGGCTCAGCAGTTGGAACCGAGGTCACGGCCAGCATAACAGTCCCGTCAGGCGAGGTGTGGTTCCTCAACAGGTTGGTTGTCACCAGCCCAGCGGACTCTGGGGCAGGGGAGATTGTGACCGTCAACGTGCGCATCTCCAAGTGGCAGGCACCTGATTCCAGAACAGGAACGGCCATCAATGATGCCGGTCGGTCTTACTGGGCCAATGCCCAGGGTACGACGGCTGCGGACACCTACACCATAGACCTACCAGCGCAAGGTGAGCTGGGCGAGGAGCTCCGGCTGTTTGCTGGAGACACCATCACCCTGGTGGCCACTCTGACAACCGCAGCAGCGGGAGCCGACCTGACAGCCGCGCTGAAGCCTTACGGTCGCAAGGCCAAGCGGTTGGTGGGAATAGAGGTGCTCCATGCCTATTGGCAGCACAGAGCTCCAGGAGATCGCCTCCAGTTCCGGGCTGGGTGGCAGACTGCTAAGGGGGTTTGAGATGGCAGGCTTCTTGAGTTTGGCTGAGCTGAGGTCACTGTTGGCGGGAGGTATCCAGGCCACGGTTATTGATGGCGGGGCTGCTGGTGACCACACTGTGACTGGCATCGAGGTGGGGGATGCGCTGCGGGCGGTGCTGTTTATCGACGCTACGGACGCCAGTGAGGCATACAGCGACCTTACCAGCGAGTTCTCCATAGCCGGGGCTGACACCATCAACAATACTGGTGGTACCGATACCAGTGGCGGTGGCCTAGTGGTGATCTACGAAGACCTGACACCGTAGTCCTGTTGTCGGTTTGGGTGGTTCTTGAATCGGCCCGCATCATACCTTGGGGCTTGAATGGCTCATCATCCTGCTATCGATGTAGCAGGGTAGGGTGTGCTTACAAAGTTGTTGGGGGGCTGACCCCGGACATAGGGGGAGGCCCCCCCGATTGTTTAGGGGGTAAATATGATACCGTCCGGGTACAAGGCAGTCTTGGTAGGGTCGGTCGCCAGCCTTGAGGATCTCGTGAGTCTCAGGCCAGTAGAGGAAGCCTCCGCGGAGGGCTCCCTGATGCTGTTACAGATCGATTTGGGCCAAGCTGTCTCCAGCAGCATCCTGCAACAGATTGACCAGAAATGCCAGGCCGCTGGTGTCGAGCCTTGGCCTTGGACTGTGACCTACGCCTGGGCGGAGCCGGGCTCCACCACCATGTACGTGGCCTGGCAGAAGGGCGTGGCCTGGTTGCCAGTGATCGGCGGTATTCTCGGGTCAGTCCTCCTCTTGCCAGTATTGGGCATCTTCTTGTGGTGGCTCATGCCAGAGTCCCTCAAAAGCACCATCTCCGACATGGTCTCCACGACCATCATGATGGTGATGATACTCTTTATGGGGAAGTTGATGCAGGGTGTGGTGTCTGAGGGGGAGAAGAAGTGATGACGCAGCAGGGCTATCCAGTTGCCTACCTGTCACCCGCGGCCCAGGAGTATGTTAGCGTGAGCTGGGTTCAGGGGGCTGTGGCCTTTCTCATGGTGGTGGCAGTAGGGGCATGGGCTCTTTCCTTGGTTCTGCGCGCAATCAAAGGGGAGGAGGTGCAGTTCCCGCTATGAGATACATCGCCAAGTCGGATGTATGGAGCCTAGACATGCTGGAAGCCGAGCTTCGCCGCGTAGGAGCTCGGAATGTGAAGGAGGCCCGCCTTCTGAAGCAGGTGTTCTGTGACCTCGATGAGGCTCAAGCAAAAGCCCTTGTGCAGGCGGGCGTGGAACTGTGCCCGGTGGACCAGTGTCACACCCACACATCCAGCACTGTGGTGGTACCTGGGGCAGTGACTACCCTGCCAGATGTTTGGTACCTACTACGCTCTTACCTGAGCCCCCCTCTTACTGGGGCAGGGCTGACAGTAGCCATATTGGATAGTGGTATCCGCAAGACACATCAGTCGCTGGTGGGCAAGGTGGTCTATGAGGTCAATACCACCACCACGGCATCATCTGATGACTTGTTGGGCCACGGTACGGCTGTAGCTTCGGTGCTCTGTGGAGGACGACATGCCGCTGGGGAGTTCAGCGGAGTGGCCCCCGGGGCAAGCATAATCAACGTCAAGGTATTCCCCGATGCTCCGAATGCCTCAACTGAAGACGTGATTCAGGGGATTGAGGCAGTATGTGAAATGGTGGATGAGGCCAGGCGACAGGGTTGCCCGCCAACGCACCCAATGCACCCCAACGCCATCAACCTGAGCCTGGGAGTACTACCCGAGACGGATACAGCAGATCACCCCCTGAGGGTAGCCTGTCGCCTGGCCCGACAAGACTACGGCTTGGATGTGATAGCGTCTGCCGGTAATGATGGGCCTGATGCCAACACCATAAATGTGCCAGCCTCTGACCCAGAGGTGGTTGCAGTTGGTGCCGTGGAGACTCTGGGTGAGCTTGCGGTGTGGGAGAAGTCTAGCCGGGGTCCGACCCAGGAGGGTCTGGTCAAGCCGGATCTGGTCATGTGGGGAGTAGATGTAGAGGCGGCCGGGAACACTGCCGATGACGCTTGGGTGAGGGTATCTGGCACCAGCTTCTCTACCCCGATGGTAGCTGGCCTGGGAGGGCTGGTGGGGGAGGCACTCAGGCGAGTTTACGGAGAGGGAGTTAGCTTCAATTG
>QMOF01000180.1 GCA_003650185.1 Chloroflexota bacterium
GTGGGGTGGGCACCGTCATGGGAGCCAAGAACCTCAAGGCCCTGGCCATCGTTGGCACCGGCAGAGTTACTCCCCATGACCCCAAGGCCTTAAAGGCAGCGGTGGCCGAGCAACTGGAGTGGGTCAAGGCCAATCCAATGTCAAGCGTATCATTTGATGTCATGCACACCACAGGGACCATAGCTGGCATAGAGTATGGCAATAGCCTGGGTACCTTCCCCACCCGAAACAACCGGTGGGGACAGATGGAAGGCTTCGAGAAGATAGCCAGCAGTGAATACCAGAAGCTGCTGACAAGGAAGTACGGTTGCTATGCCTGTAGAGTGAAGTGCTACTGCGGCTACAAAGTCAAGAGCGGCCGGTATAAGTGTGTGTCCGTCGGCGGGCCCAACTATGAGTCGGTGTGGGCTTTCACCGGGACCATCGACAGCCCTGAACTCGAGCCTACCATCTACGCCGATACCCGGTGCGACGATGTGGGAGTAGACACCATCAGTATGGGCGTCACCATCGGCTGCGCCTTTGAGCTCTTCGAGAGGGGTCTGATCACCACCAAGGACACCGATGGCCTGAAGCTCGTCTGGGGCAACCACGATGCCGCCCTCCAACTCATCGAGAAGACAGCGCGCCGGGAGGGCTTCGGCGACCTGCTGGCCGAGGGGTCCGTGCGGATGACCCAGCGCCTGGGCAGGGGAGCCGAGGCCTATGCCATGCACATAAAGGGGCAGGAGATGCCCGGCTATGAGCCGCGGGGCCTCAAGGCGCAAGGCATGAACTTTGCCACTGCCAACGTAGGTGCCAACCATAACTACGGCTATGCGTCCCAAGAAATCTACGGCGTCCAAGTACCCCGACCGACAGATCCCTACGCTGACGAGGGCAACGCCGATATCACCAAGTACAATCAGGACGTCACCGCCATGATTGAGACTGGGATCCAGTGCACATTCTACAGCATCTGCGATTGGATCACTCCCGAGATCTTCTCGAAGCTGCTGGTGGCGGCCACCGGCATTCCAGAACATGGGGACGTCCAGCACATGTGGAAGGTGGCAGAGAGGATCTACAATATAGAGCGCGCCTTCGCTATCCGCGAGGGCTTCGGACGCAAGGATGACAGCCTGCCTCAGCGCATCCTCACCGAGGAACTCCAGAAGGGGCCGGCGGAGGGCCAGCGGGTAAGAAAGCAGGATGTCTTCCTGGACCAGTACTATGACCTGCGGGGATGGGACCGCAGCGGCATCCCCACCGAAAAGAAGCTGCGGGAGCTGGGGCTGGGAGACCTAGTCAGCGACATCGTCAAGTAAGTCCTGAGGAAGCATGGACGACCAGCATATTGGAGGGCAAAGCAGCAACCGTGATCCCTGGCCAGCACAAGGTGATAGGTAGTATTGCTGGTGGAGACCGAGGCATGAACTTGGGGCAACTCTTACGCGCTCGGCTTGGCAAAGAGAAGATACGAGCAGCAGGTTACCTCAATCAACAGAAAGGGTGCGCTCAAATTGTTCAGATGTTCAGAGGTACCTGGTGGTCGGGATTAGGTCCCATGGTGCGTACATACTGCTGGGGTGGATGGAGCGCGGCGTATTCCACAGGTCCTGGTACGGCTTCCCCCTACCCGGGGAGAGAGCGACAGGTTGATATGGAAAATTCCATATTAAGGCGTCGAGTCATGGCATGATGCTTGAGGTGGAATCTATATGCCTGAAACTGGGAGTGTCTTACTTTTCAATCTGAGGTCATTGGAGGACTTATGGCAGGAATAATATCCTACGGCGCATATATCCCCCTTCACCGTATGGACCGGGCCGAATTCTATCGCGCGTGGGGTGGCTTCGCCATCCCGGGGGAAACCGCGGTGGCTAGCTACGATGAGGACACCATTACCATGGCTATGGAGGCGTCCTCTGACTGCCTCAAGGGCATGGATCGGGAGTCGATCGACGCCGTTTTCTTCGCTACTACCACATCTCCCTACAAGGAGAGGCTGGGCGCCAGCATTCTGGCGGCCGCCTTGGATCTGCCACCTGCGACTCGGACTA
Organism: Chloroflexota bacterium; assembly: GCA_003650185.1. Taxonomy (GTDB): domain Bacteria; phylum Chloroflexota; class Dehalococcoidia; order UBA2247; family RBG-13-53-26; genus B9-G15. The sequence continues at coordinate 2,043 of QMOF01000180.1, forward strand.
TGGATGTCACCGGAACCCTGAGAGCCGGCACCACGGCCATAGCTGCGGCACTGGATACCATCAACGCCGGTTCAGCCAAGAGAGTCCTGGTAGCCATAGCGGACTGCCGTCTCGGTGCTCCTTCGGGAGATGCCGAACAGCTCCTGGGAAGTGGTGCTGCAGCCGTTCTCCTGGGCAAGGACAATGTCATTGTTGAGATCGAGGAGTCCTCTCATATCACGGATGAGTTCTCCGGTGTGTGGCGAACAGACAGCGACGTCTTCGTTCGCTCCTGGGAGGACCGCATGGTCTCGGACAAGGGCTACTCTGCACTGCTATCGGAAGCAATATCTGCGCTGATGCAGAAAAGCCGCCTAGGACCCGATGCCTTCGATAGGGTAGTGTTTGATGCCCCCACCAATGTGATGAGGCATGCTGCAGTAGCGCGGAAGTTGAAATTTGATGCCGCCAAGCTGCAAGACCCTATGGTCCTCTCTCTGGGCAACACTGGGGCTGCCTTGGCCACCATGATGCTGGTGGCTGCCTTGGAGGAAGCCAAGGCAGGGCAGAGGCTTCTGTTTGCCAGCTACGGGAACGGGGCAGACGCGTTTGTTCTGCGAACCACTCCAGCACTGGAAAAACTGGGGGCAAGACGAGGTATCAAGAAGCACCTCGAATCCAAGAGGATGCTAACCAACTATGAAACATACTTGCGCTGGCGGGGAATCATCCCACTGGAAGCCGCCAGACGACCGGAACAATCGCCGACCTCGCTGTCGTCTCTGTGGCGAAATAGAAGGGAGATACTGGCCCTCTACGGTGCGCGCTGCCTGAACTGCGGCACCATCCAGTACGTCAACCCCTCTGCCAACTTCACTACAGGCGTCACGCCCATCCGCATATGCGCGGCGTGCCAATCCAAAGACCGGTTTGAACCTTACCGATTTGCAGACAAGAAGGCGACGGTTTTTACCTTCACTCAGGACAATCTAGCTGCCAGCATGGACCCTCCAGCCACCGTCACTGTGGTGGACTTTGATGGGGGAGGACGGGGTGTATTCGATATGACTGACCGGGACCCGGCCAAATTAGAGGTGGGCATGCGGGTGGAAATGACTTTCAGAAGGCTGTACTCCGATCGAGGCATCCACAACTACTACTGGAAGACACGACCCATAAGATGCGAGGAGAACTAGAATGGCTGAGAGCATAAGGGACAGAGTTGCCATAGTAGGCATGGGATGTACCAAATTTGGCGAGCTTTGGGACAAGAGTCCATCGGACCTGGTAGTCGAAGCTGCTTATGAGGCCTTCGAAGACGCTGGTATCCAGCCAAACGACGTCCAAGCGTGCTGGCTAGGCACCGCTGCCGACACAACGTCGGGAATGGCCGGACTGGGTATCAGCGCGCCACTGAGACTGCAGTACAAGCCAGTCACACGTGTGGAGAACATGTGTGCTACTAGTTCTGATGCCCTGAGGAACGCCTCGTATGCTGTCGCTGCGCGGGTATGTGATATAGCCCTGGTGATCGGTGTGGAGAAGATGAAAGACACGGGACAGGCCGGTCTTGCGGTCACGGGAGGCCTGCCATTGGCAAACGTGGCCCCGAACGCCACGGCCCCGGGCATGTTCGCCATGATGGCGACCAAGTACTTTGCCCGGTATGGCCTCAGTCCCAATGACGGCAAGACCATGTTAGCCAAGATAGTGGTCAAGAACCACCACAACGGCTCGCTCAATCCTAAGGCGCATTTTCAGAGGGAAATCACCTTGGAGCAGGTGGTGAACGCACCCATCATCGCCTGGCCTCTCGGGTTGTTTGACTGCTGTGGAGTGAGCGACGGAGCGGCGGCGGCAATTGTCGTTCCGGCTGACCAGGCTCGAAAGTTCAATCCCGATCCGGTATTCATCAAAGCGTTGCAGATATGCGTTGGGCCGGCTGACGGAACCGTCAAGTGCGACTACGACTATACGCATGTTGAGGAGACCTATCGGGCCGGGCTGGCGGCCTTCGCGGAGGCAGGGATCAAGGACCCCCGCCACGAGATCAGCATGGCAGAGGTCCACGACTGCTTCTCGATCACTGAGGCCACTATCATGGAGGACCTCCAGTTCAGCCCACGGGGCAAGGTGCGAGAGGACATAGATGCTGAAGCTTTCACTTTGGGAGGTGAGATCCCCATCAACCCAGATGGAGGCCTCAAGTGTTTTGGGCATCCTGTAGGAGCCAGCGGGCTCAGGATGATGTACGAGATGTATAAGCAGCTTCAAGGCAAGGCCGGAGCGCGCCAGACCAAGAACCCTCAGTTAGGTTTGACCCACAACATGGGGGGACAACCGCCCACTTGCACCGTGAGCTGCATCATTGCCGGCCTCAAAGCCTAGCCGCCGGAGGCTTCCTTTATCTATATCTATGATGACAGGGCCATCCTAGGCTGGAAGCGGTTCACGGCCGCCATACATGCTGCCGGCGCTAAGGCTTCTCTTTTGCTTTGCACCCTGGTCGGGAATCGCCCGCCATGGGATAGAAAAGGCCACCCTGGGCTCCATCGCCACTACCTTGTCCCTGTCCCGACTGGCAGGGCATGACGGTGCCACGTCTCTCAGCTTGCTTCGCTTCGTTCACGCAGAGGTAGTCTGCAGCTTACGCAGGTGCCGGCACCGGGCGAAGAGTCGACCACCAACTCTCCTCCTGCCAGTTGGGCGCGGTATTGCATACCACTAATTCCACTGGAACGTGAGTCCACCTCAGTGGGA
>QMOF01000181.1 GCA_003650185.1 Chloroflexota bacterium
CTTGCGCAAGATGGACAGAATTTTGCGGGCCAGCTCGATGTTGGCCCATTCGTTGTCCGCACCCACATTGTAGATCTCGCCTGGGTTACCCCGGTGCATTATGGTGTCTATCGCCCGGCAGTGGTCCACAACGTGAATCCAGTCTCGAACATACAGGCCGTCGCCATATATGGGGACTGGCCTGTCGTGCAGCGCGTTCAGGATGACGGTAGGGATGAACTTTTCCGGATGCTGGCGCGGTCCATAGTTGTTGGAGCAACGTGAGATGACGACGGGGAGTCGGTAGGTTGTGAAGTAGGCGCGGGCGAGGAGGTCAGCCGCCGTCTTGCTGGCAGAGTAAGGGGAGTTGGGTCGCAGAGGCGACTCTTCGGTGAAGGTCTCGGTGGAATCCAGGCTGAGGGCGCCGTAGACTTCATCAGTCGATATCTGGCAGAAGAGCTTCACGCCGGACTCCAGGGCAGCGTTGAGCAGCACCTGGGTGCCGACAACGTTGGTCTGGACGAAGACCTGGGGCTGGACGATGCTGCGGTCAACATGGGACTCGGCTGCGAAGTTGACCACCACGTCGACCTGGCGCACCAACTCGTACACCAGTTCTCCGTCCTCGATGCGTCCCTGGACGAACCTGTGACTGGGGTGGTCCATCACCCCCTCCAGGTTGCTGATATCCCCGGCGTAGGTCAGGGCGTCAAGGTTGATGACCTCGTAGTCGGGGTAGTTTTCCAGTATATAGCGAACGAAGTTGGAGCCGATGAAGCCCGCGCCGCCTGTTACCAGCAGTCTCATTGCCGGGCCAGCGCCTTTCTCCGGGCGAGATACTCAGCGAGCGCCTGTTTCCAGGTAGGCAGCTCCCGCCCCAGGACTTGAGGTATGGGAAAGGGGTCGAGGACGCTGTTGTGGGGCCTGGGGGCAGGGCGGCCCAATTGCTCAGTAGTCACTGGGATGGCCTCCGTGCTCATGCCGGAGAGGCTGTACACTTCTCTGGCGAACTCGAACCAGGTGGCCGAGTCGGAGTTGGTCACGTGGTAGACGCCGTAGCAGCCGGTGTCGAGCAAGGCTACGACAGCTTCTGCCAGGTGCTGCGTCCAGGTGGGGCATCCCCTCTGGTCGTTCACCACCGACACCTGCTCCCGCTCGCTTCCAAGCTTCAACATGGTCTCCACGAAGTTGGCGCCGTGCAGCCCAAAGAGCCAGCTTGTTCTGACCAAGTAGAATCTGTTCAGAAGCCAGAGGACATACTGCTCCCCGAGGAGCTTTGACCGGCCGTAAGCACTTATCGGGTTGGGCCTGTCGTACACGCTATACGGGCTGTCCTGGGTGCCGTCGAAAACGTAGTCGGTGCTGAAGTGGACAAGAGGAATGCCAGCGTCCTGGCAGGCCAGGCAAAGGTTCTGCACTCCCAGTCCGTTGACCGCCCTGGCCCAATCCTCTTGCGTTTCAGCATCATCGACTTTGTTATAGGCGGCGCAGTTTATGATAAGCGCTGGGGCAGCACCGTTCACAGCAGCCCTGACGGCTTCCCGCTTGGTGATGTCAAGCTGGCTGTGCGATAACGGAAACACTTCGTGGCCGCGCTGGCGCAGGCAAGGCTGCAAGTCTCTTGCCAGCATGCCCTCGGCGCCGGTCAGAAGCACCTTCATCTCATCTTCACCTGCCACGAGTAAGGAATGCTAGGGTCATCGTAGGGAACACGATGCTCGTCAGGACTCTCGTAGTTATAGACGGCGGTGGGCGTATTGACTATGACTGCGGTGTCGTTGCCGATGGCGGCAAAGCCGTGGTACACCAGGCGAGGTATCTTGATCAACGTAGGGTTAAGCGGCCCTATGCAGAACTCGTTCACCATGCCCTTGGTGGGCGAGTCCTCGCGAGGGTCATAGAGGGCCACCTTGGCCATGCCGCCGACACAGGTGAAGTGGTCTGTCTGCGACTTGTGGTAGTGCCAGGCCTTGACCACACCAGGATAGCAGGTGGTCACATATACCTGGCCGAACGTCTCATATTCCTCCCAATCGGAGCGCAGTATCTCCATCAGCCAACCTCGGTCGTCAGGGATGAGACGGAGTCTCCTGACCTTCACGCCCGATATATATTCCATAAGTAACCTCCTACAACTCCAGAGTGGAGTCGCATCCCACGAAGGCCTTGACTGCCCTGAGCTTGTCGCCGGTCTTCCTGATGCTGACTCTCGTGCCTACAAGACTGTCGGCCAGACGTTCAATTCCGCAAATATGGCTGCGCTCCAGAATCACCGAATGTTCCACTGCCGAGTCTTCTACTATGGTGCCCGGTCCAACGCTGGTAAAGGGGCCCACGAAAGAGTTCACTATTTGGCAACCCTCGGCTATGGAAGCAGGCCCTCGGATGGTGCTGTTCTGGACTCTCGCCCCTTTCCTGAGCTCTACCCTGCCAACAATCTCGCTTTGCGAGTCTACCTCTCCCTCCACGCTCCTTTGGATCAACTCGTCCAGCACTACTCGGTTTGCCTCCAGCAGGTCGTCCTTCTTCCCGGTGTCGAGCCACCATCCTTCGAGCACGTGGCTCCTGACTTTCTTCCCGGTGTCAAGGAGTCTCTGGATGGCATCAGTGATCTCCAGTTCACCCCGCCAGGAAGGCCGTATGTGCGCTATGGCCTGGTGGATCTCAGGGGTGAAGAGGTATGCCCCCACCAGCGCGAGGTTGCTTTTGGGTTCTTTCGGTTTCTCCACGAGATGAATGATATCACCTTGCCCGTTCAGCTCAGCCACGCCGAACAGACGAGGATCAGCCACTTCTTTTAGCAGGATCAGCGCGTCCGGGGTCTCGCTGGTAAAACGGTGGACGAACTCGCTCACGCCGCCCTGGATGAGGTTGTCTCCCAGGAACATGAGGAAGAGTGAGTCACTCAGGAAGTCCCTGGCCGTCGTCACTGCATGGGCCAACCCGAGAGGCTCCGACTGCAAGATGTAGGTGATATCGACATCCCACAACGAGCCGCTACCGAGGGCCTCTTTGATGCTAGGGCCAGTGTCCGGAGAGATTATGATGCCGATGTCCGATATGCCTGCTTCTTTGATCTGGTCCAGGACGTAACAGAGGATCGGCTTGTTGGCCACCGGGAGGAGCTGCTTGGCGACTGTGTTGGTGATGGGCTTGAGCCGCGTTCCTTTGCCGCCAGCCAACACCAGGGCCTTCATGCAAACCAGCCTCCTCGGAGCTTGTACCAGGGCTCCTCATCGCTTGCGCTATCACCACGTGACGAGTCGCTCAACCCGTCACTGCTGACCACCTTCACCCTGCCAGCGTTCATCGCTGCTTCTAATGATCACGCCCTTCTGTTACGGTCGACGAGCACCTGGAATACGAAGGCCACTATAGCATATTTGATCCAGCCGGTAAAGACAGATGAAGGTGGCCTTCCTCGCGATATCCGGTGCCATCCGGACGCTGCTATTGGAGGAAACCTTGCGACACAGATGTCCCGCTTTAGCTAATAAGGCCCCTGACCTTCACCGGAATCAGTGGAGGCCGCGTTTCGGTTCTGCTGGTAGGCAGCGACCAGGGAGACGAGAGCTTCATCCATGATGTAGGAAATCATAGGTATCGCGTCCACAACGCGGCCGGTAACGGCCTCCCTTTTGCGCATCAGATGAGTGGTGGCATCCACGAATGGCCCCCGGTGGGAAATGAACGCTTCCACGGCGTCCGTCAGCGGGAATCCAAGACCAACCAGCATTTCGCCATGACTGCGACCGACTGCGCGAGCCTGCTCGACAATGTCTGCGCGCTTGGAGGGCACGGTTATGTATCTGATGATCAACTCTAGCAGGTTACGGCCCAGGGTGGCGAGGCGTTCTCTGGTGTCCGGGCTGAGCTTGTCGTAGTGCAGCGGAGTATCGGGATGGGTACGGGCGATCTCGCGATGCAGGGATGCGGTCTGTGTTAGCTCCAGGACCAGGTCTTTTGTGCCCAGGGTCTTCGAGTGTGAACGCAGGAATCTCTTAAGCTCCGACCTGGAGTAGCGCCGGTGACCACCCGGAGTTATGAATGCCTTGACCTTGCCTTCATCTGTCCACTGGCGGAGGGCCGCCTCGCTCACTCCCAATATCCGGCTGGCTTCGCTAATGCTGACCAGAGACTCGTGGTTAATGACTCGCTCCTCCCATGTATGGTAGCTGGAACGCACTTACCCCAGCGCAAGTCAGCAGAAACTGTACGGCTCTTCATTTATCTAATATTAACCTCAGGGGTTACGGGTCTGCAAACAATGGTCCCGGTGCCCTGGGCCTGGGCGCCTTGTCCAGTGGGCCAAGCCCGTCGCCTGCTTGCCCCGCTGGGACTGTGCAGCCGATGATGCATGGGAGCGGCGTCTGCCAGCACGATGTTGATGAGGGTCTGGTTGGCGGTACTGAAAGCGTGTGGAGGGGGAAGGCAGGTGTGTGTGGTGGTCAGGTCATTCCTCAGCCAGGAATGAGACTCCAAGGAGACCTGGACCGGTGTGTGCTCCCATGCATCATCGGCTGCACAGTCCCAGCGGGGCAAGCAGGCGACGGGCTTGGCCCACCGGACATGGCGCCCAGGCCCAGGGCACCGGGACCATTGTTTGCAGACCCGTAACCCCTGAGGTTAATATTAGGTAAATGAAGAGTCGTACAGTTTCTGTTGACTTGCGCTGGGTAAGTGCGTTCCAGCTACCATACATGGGAGGAGCGAGTCATTAACCACGAGTCTCTGGTCAGCATTAGCGAAGCCAGCCGGATATTGGGAGTGAGCGAGGCGGCCCTC
>QMOF01000182.1 GCA_003650185.1 Chloroflexota bacterium
CTGCAATTTGGTGATCGAAGTAGAGGACAATGGCCCTGGCATACCTCAGGAGGATCAGCGATGGCTATTCCAGCCGTATCGGCGGCTGAAGAGGGGAACAAGATCGTCTGGGGGCGGTTTGGGGCTGGGCCTCGCCCTGAGCAAGACCCTGGTGGAACTCCACGGGGGTCAGATATGGGCCAGAAGTGAAGAGGGCAGGGGTAGTACCTTCGGCTTCTCAGTGCCGTTGGGCAGAGGCCGTCAACTTGCCGATGGGCGGCTCTCCGGACCATAGGAGCGCTGCAGGCTAGCAATGCCATGCTTCGATAGCGGGACACCGGCAGTCGCTTAAGGGGGCGGGCCATTGGTGGATGCAACGGCCGATTATGGCAGCCCTTTTCCAGTCCAATCCGTCTTGACAGCCCCTATAGCCGACTATATGATGGGGGCACGGGGCAGGCTTCATGGGAGACGTGGTAGCTGGCGAGAGCCCGGTTGCGACTCCGGGAGAATCAGCGCAGGAAGAGGCCCAGCATGAGCGCGGGCCGGCTCAAGTATCCCGGTTGATCAGAGAGGCCCTGGCCAAACAAGCGGAACTGAGCCTCACTGGCAAGCTTTCTTTCGAGACTGGTGTGGACCGCAGGACGGCCGTTGTCGGCGACAGGAGCCGCCATCTAAGGACGATTGCCACCAAGCTCTGCTTCCTCAAGAACCGGTACCTATTTGCGTACCAGATTGGCGAAAGGAAGATCAATCGTCTTCTGGAGTCCATGGCCGCTGCCCTGGATCATGGTGATCACCTTGTCTTCGCCCTGTGTACCAGAGCGCTGATGGAACACGATGCTTCTATCTCCTGCCTGATTGAACGGACCAAAGAAGTGCTGGACAGACTCGAGGACGTTAGCGGTTTCGAGCCCATAGACGAGGGTATCGAGGAGCTTCTCGGCCTCTACCAGGAGAGGCTCAATAGCAGACGGTTCTTTGGTCGAGATGGCATGGTTGATCTGGTGAGTGCGGTTGCCCTGATCGACCAGTACCTGGTACCTAACGTAGAGGATGCCCTGGAGCACTACGACTACCTTTCTGATTTCGTTCATCCTGGTCTGGACAGCAACGTTCTCGCCTCGGGCAGTGGGCTAGGCGAAGGTATCGGAGACCCGCCAATGGCAGAGAAAAGGCGGGTGGCTGACAACATAGTTCAGACCGCCTGCGCTGTGATCGAGCACCTCGACGGCACTGTTGAGCATTTCGCTTCACTGGGAATGACTATCGAAGCCTATCTTCAGAAGGCGCTTGAACCCACTACCAGGCTTGAAGACCTTTTCGTCAGCCCGGTGGCCCGGGCTGGCGCTCAACATGGCAGCAGGCAGACGGTGACCTTCTTCACCCAGCAGGGCAGCGTATGGCTCAGGCTAGTGGACGGCACGTCTTTTGAAACACCCTTCAGGTCCATCGGTGATGTCGCCCCGGAGCAAGAGGTCATCTTTCACATCAGCAACGGGAAAGTATGGGTCAGTCTTGACGAGGACACGGCTTTCGAGACGCCACTGAAGTCCATCAGCGCAAGGGATAGTGCCAGGGTCTTCACCCAGGAGGGCAGAGTATGGATCAGGCTAAGTGATGGCACCGCCTTCGAAACACCCATCGAGTCCATTGATGATGTCGTACCAGAGCAAAAGGTTACGCTTGTAGGCAGGCGGGGCAAGACGCAGGTCACCCTGGACAATGGTGCTTCTTTTGAGTCAACCGTCGAGTGCGCGGTGTCCAGGCAAACGGCGTCTCTCTTCAGCCAGGAGGGCAAAGTCTGGCTGAGGTTGAGCGACGGCAATTCCTTCGAAACACCGCTGGCGTCGCTCGAAGGTGCCACGCCTGAGCAGACAGTGACCCTTTACGCGAGAAGGGGAAAGGTGTGGGCCAGCCTGGAGGACGGTACTTACTTTGAAACACCGCTGGAATCTGTGAGTTGCAGGCAAAGGGCAAGGTTCTTCAGCCAGGAGGGTAAGGTCTGGCTCAGGCTGAGCGATGGCACTTCCCTGGAGACGCCTTTCACTTCACTTGAACAGGTCATTCCACAACAGAAGGTCCGGCTCTTCACCAAGCAGGGGAGCATATGGCTGACGCTAGGATCAGGCATCACCTTTGAAACGCCGCTCACTTCGTTGGGCCGGCAAGTAGCCACCTTCTTCAACAAAGAGGGCAAGGTATGGCTTAGGCTGAAGGATGGCACTTCCTTCGAGACGCCCCTGAAATCGGTGGGCGACGTTACCCCTCGAGAAGAAGTGATGCTCTTTACCAAGCATGGGAAAATATGGCTCAGTCTAGATCGGGGTATCTCCTTCGAGACACCTCTCGGGCAAGCGCCCTCGGGAGCAGTGTTCTTCAACAAGAGGGGTAAGGTCTGGCTTCGGACCTAGCCTGCCGCAGGCGAGCTTCTCAACCTCTCCGCAACTTCACATGCCAAGGCTGAGGCCTCATACCACTTGAAAAAGAAGGACCGCTATACGGGCCTCAGCCTCTTGTCCGTTCCTGGTTGGGTCTATGACTTCCTTGACATGCGCCGCATGGTGATGGGGCGGCGCATGAAAGCCGGCGCCTCCAACCGGCTCTCGTCCGACTCAAGCTCTCGGATCAGCCCTCTGAACTCTTCGTCCTTCCTGGCCGCGGCCACCTGCTTCATGGCAGTGAACCCCGTGGCTACCAGGGTTATTCTGACATCGTTGTCCAGCTTGGGGTCCACCGTCACCCCGAATATCACCATGGCCTCCTCGTCCACCGCCGCCTCGATTACGCTGGCTGCCTGGCTCACCTCCGATAGGGTCAGGTTGGGCGCCCCAGACACGACATACAGTACCCCGGTCGCCCCCTCTATCGGCACCTCGAGCAGCTCGCTGGATATAGCTGCCCTGGCTGCCTCGACCACCCGGTTCTGGCCGCTTCCGTGCCCGATCGACAACCAGCACGGCCCGGCTTCCCTCATGATGGCCTTCACATCGGCGAAGTCCAGGTTGATCATCCCGGGTACCGTAATCACCTCACTGATGGCCCTCACTCCCATCATGAGCACGTCGTCTGCCATCTTGAAGGCGTTGTCTACCGTTACCTTGTCCCCGGTTATACTTAGCAGCCGCTCATTCGGTATGACGATCATGGCGTCCACTTCCTTCTCCAGCTCCTCTATCCCTTCCTCCGCTATCTGCACCCGCCGGGCCATCTCGAAGTTGAACGGCTTGGTCACTATGGCTATGGTCAAGGCCCCACTCTCACGCGCCAGCCTGGCTATCACCGGCGACGCTCCGGTGCCTGTTCCTCCTCCCATCCCCGCCGCTATGAACACCATGTCCGCACCGGATACCACTTGCCTCAGGTCCTCTACATTCTCCTCCGCCGCCTGCCGCCCTTTCCCCGGGTCTCCTCCTACTCCCAGCCCCCTGGAGACTTTCTCCCCTATCTGTACCCGCGTTGGCGCCTCTATCGTCATCAGCGCCTGCGCATCCGTGTTCACTGCTACAAACTCAACGCTGCGCACGTCCGCCCTCACCATCCTGTTGATGGCATTGCATCCACCTCCCCCTACCCCTATCGCCTTGATCCGACATACTGTGGGCGTAAATGTCCTCTTGGCCATTGCCCCCTCCTCTTTTAGATCAACTCTGGCTCTGCCTACCTCTCACCCTCGCTGGGCGGACCAAACGAGATTCGAGGTCGCCTGGCCCAGATGGCCTGCAACGTAGACCGCAACCCGGAATACAACCCTTTCAGCCCCATGGCGGCCGCTACCTCCTCAGCCGCTTCCCTCTCCGATCCCCACAACAGCAACCCTACCACGGCTGCATATGCAGGATCATCCAGCCCCGTACCATCCTCGGGCAACACCCTCGGTATCCCTACCCGCACCTGGAGCCCTGTTATCTCCCGCGTAAACTGCTCCAACCCCTCCAGCTTCGACCCTCCTCCAGTCAATACCAGCAGGTTGGGGACGTACGGCGACTTCGATACCACCATCCTCAGCAACTCCTCCATCCTGGCCCTGATGATGTAGCAGACCTCCTCCGCCGAGGTGTTGTACTTCCCCATCAGCTCCGCTGCCGCACCGTCCACCATCCGCTCTGGATACAGGCTGCCCGCCTTCAGCTTCAGGTCCTCCGCCGCGCTGAAGGGTATGTTCAGACCTACCGCCAGGTCGTTTGTCACCTGTCTGCCCCCTACCGGCAAGGCCGAGGTGTGCCAGATGCTCCCGTCTCGATATACCGCTATCCCTGTGGTACCGCCTCCTATGTCCGCCACTATTACCCCGGACTGCTTGTCCTCCGGCTCCAGCACCGCCTCGCTCGAGGCCAGGCAGCTTGCCACGAAGCTGTCCCTGGTGTACGGTACCCCTGCCCGCTCCAGGCACAGCCTCAGATTCTGCATGTAGGCGTAGTCTGCCGTTACTATGTGCGCTTCCAGGTCCAGTCGAAACCCGTGCATTCCCAGGGGGTTCTTGATTCCCTCTATCCGGTCAAGCGCATAATGCCTCCTGATTATCTGCACCTTCTCCCGGTCGTCAGGAAACACTACCGACTGTATCTTCCTGTCTGCCTGTGCCAGGGCTACCTCGGTCACCAGGTGGTCTCGGCGCCTGGTGTCCACCGAGACCATGGGGTTGGTGGAGCTTATGTGCTTGCCGCTGAACCCTACCACTGCCCATCTCACCTTGGGTACCGAGTC
>QMOF01000183.1 GCA_003650185.1 Chloroflexota bacterium
ACGGTGAGCAAGATCGAAGAGCAAAAGCTGAAGTACACCATAGGGGTCGTCACTATAGCACTGGGCATATACACACTGGTGAACACGTTTGTCTAACGCTGGCGGGCCGCCGTGCTCCGACTGTGGCCTATCAGATAGTCGGGGCTGCTCTTGAGGATGGTGTACGAGAGCAAGCCCAGGTCATGTCCTGCCCGGAGTCAATTGCGCTTCCTGCGGGCAATGTCGTCGGGTTGACGGCCGAGCACCCAAGACGGTATCTTACATAATGTCATCGAAGGTCGCGCCGTGGGCAGGATTCATGGAGCGCCAGTCGTGGGCTCGAGTCTCCCAGTTGGTTCCACAGGTTCGAGGCTGGGCCGGTGTTTCTCAGGTGGGTGGGTCTACCACCATGAAAAGTGGTAACCGACCACAGCAGGAGCTAGCGGACCAGGACATACGGCCGGAGAGCGAAGCGGAGAAGCTGTACCGCCTCCTGGCTGAGAATGTGGCGGACATCATCTGCACGCTGGACCTGGATCTCCGAGTGACCTATTTGAGTCCCTCAGTTACCCACCTGCTTGGCTACACGGTCGAGGAAGCCCTGGGGCAGCGTTGGGACCAGTGGATAGATGTGGCCTTGACACCGGCATCCGCCGACATCGCCACCAGGGTCTTCCGGGAAATGGTGGCTAGCGTGAATCAAGGGCAGGCGGACGTGTTCAAGTCGTGGACCACTGAGCTGGAGTTCAATCGTGCGGACGGCTCCACGTTATGGACGGAGTCGAAGATGGGCATCTTGCGCAGCCGCGATGGCGAGCCGGTCGGTTACATCGGCGTGGTGAGGGATATCGCCGAACGCCGGCGGGCGCAAGAGCTGTTCAAGACGCTGGCCAATAACTCGCCGAATGCTGTGTACATTGTCCAGGACGGCAGGTTTGAGTTCGTCAACGTCCAGTTCCAGCAGCACGCGGGGGTCGATGAGAGGGACCTGCTGGGCACGGATGCCAGCAGGTTTGTTCTGCCTGAGGACAGGGACATGGTGAGGCGAATGTCTCTGGCCATGCTGAAGGGTGAGCGCTCCAACCCGTATGAGTACCGATTTGTGAGCCATGACGGTCGGACCATCTGGGTCATGGAGAGGGTAGCTTCTATCCAGCACAACGGAAGGCAGGCAACCCTGGCCAACTTCATGGACATTACCGAGCGGAAGCGGTCCGAGGAAGTGCTGAGGCGCTCGGAGTCGCAGCTCAGGCTTCTGTCGCAGCGGATCATCGAGGTGCAAGAAGAGGAGCGGGCCCGCATTGCCCGGGAATTGCACGACCAACTGGGCCAGGAGCTTGTGGCTCTCAAGATAGAGGCGGTCTCCCTGGCAGAGAAGCTGACAGATGACGCGGTTCTTCGGGAGCGGGCCAGGGCGGTCCTGGACCTGGTGGAGCGACTGGACTCCACCTCGCACCGCATCGCCGTCAGTATCAGGCCCGAGATACTGGACGAACTGGGGCTGGTGAGGGCCATCCAGTGGTACGCCGAAGACTTCGAGCGGCGTAGTGGCATCTCATGTCCTGTGGAAGCTCCGGTTGATGAGCCCGCTCTGTCCAAGCAGACGGCCACGTGTGCATACCGCATTCTCCAGGAAGCGCTGACCAATGTCTGGAAGCATTCCAGGGCTTCACAGGCCAAGGTCAAGGTGACCGCCACCGACCGTACGGTGTCCATCTGCGTTTCGGACGACGGGGTGGGCGTGGACCTCAAGAGGCTTGCGGATGCGTCTTCGCTGGGTCTGCTGGGCATGCGTGAAAGGGCGAGCCTGGTCGGCGGCAGGGTCACCATACGGCGCAACCGTGGTAGAGGTCTGCGGGTAACCGCTCATCTGCCTGTAGACGCGGCCCATGCTGAAACTACGCTGGGCGCTGGTCTGGGAGGATAGTGGGGTGATCAGGGTACTTCTTGTCGATGACCACAGCCTGGTACGGGCTGGCCTGAGGCGCGTCATGGAGGAAGCCCCGGACATTCGTGTCGTGGCCGAGGCTTGCGATGGGCGGGAGGCAATCAATGCCTTCACCGAAGCCAGTCCGGACGTGGTGGTGATGGATATTTCCATGCCGGAGATGGACGGGATGGAAGCTGCCAAGCGGCTTCTCTCCCTGCATCCCGATGCGCGTATTCTCATACTCACCAAGTACCGCGAGGAGCACTACGCTGTGCGGACCATGAGGGCTGGCTGCCTCGGGTACCTGACCAAGGGGTCTTCCACGAAGGAGCTGCACAATGCCATCCGTGCGGTGGCCCAGGGGCGGCGGTTCCTGTCGGAAGAGGGTAAGGACGTGGTCAACCTGCAGCTTCTGTCCGCTCGCCCGGGGGTGGCACCGCTGGAGAGCCTTTCCGACCGGGAATTCCAGGTATTCTGTCTTCTGGCGCGGGGGCAGGCGTTGAAGGAAGTGGCTGTGACGCTCGGTTTGAGCCGAAAGACCGTGGAGACCTACCGTGCCCGTGTTCTGCAAAAGCTGTGCCTGCGTAACAATGTGGATATCTGTCACTTTGCCTTTGAGCACGGGCTGGTTGACAGCCGGACGGTCGCCTAGCCGTGAGCGGGTCGGCATAGAGCTGGTCTGGTGTAGGGAAATTTCTGACAACACACTAGGGATATTCCTGATAGCTGGGATGCCGTGGGCTAGGTTAAGCTAACCTGAGTTGATCGGGGAGCTACAGGCGCCCAGCGAGTCGGAGTACCAGGGGGGCACGTCCATTCTTTCAGCGGGGGAAGCCTATGGGCTTGCTGATTTCTCATTGGGAGCAAATTCTCAGAATGGGAGGCCAAGATGGGTAAAGACGAAAGGTATGACATCATCGTCATAGGCGGGGGGCATAACGGGACCACGATAGCGGCCTATCTGGCGAAGTGCGGACTGAGCGTCTGCATGCTCGAGGAAAGGCCGGAGTGCGGTGGTGCCCAGGAGAACACCGAGCCCATAGCCGGTGTCCGCATCTCCCCCCACGCCATCGCCAACTATGCCGGGGCTTCCCCGGGATGGGAGCAACTGGAACTGTGGAAGTATGGCTTCCGCATGGACCTCCATGCCAGGCACCCGGAATACCGGGGGACACCAACCGGCTTTATGACGGGCGAGGGGATGTACACTGTATCGGAGAAGGACGCCCTCGGCTGGGCCAAGATAGCAGGCTTCCTGGGCCAGCCGCCATTCACCACCGAGCTGATCAGGGCCGCCTTCTTCTGCCCGCCACACCCTCCTGAGGTGGAACTGACGGCGGACAATATTCCCTTCATGCAGGTGTACAAGCAGCACCAGCCCGATGTGTACACCGAGGAACTCCTTCGGATGACCATGTTCGACCTCATGGACGAGTACATTGAGGGCGAACCATTCAAGGCTGTAATGGCCTACGTTGCCCTGGTCTCCGGGGCTCACGGCCACTTTGAGGGGCAGGCTATCCCGGCGCTCGCAGCCGTGGTGACTGTGGAACCGCCGTACATACCCAGGCCGGTAGGGCCACGGGGCAACATACACGGGTTCTATCATGCTCTCCTGCGTTGCGCATTGGCGCACGGGGCGACGGTGCGCACCTGCTGTCCCGTTGACGAGATCATCATCAACGATGGCACAGCGGTGGGTGTCCGCCTGAGAGATAACGCTGCGCGGGGACCGAAGAGGATCTATGCCAACAAGGCGGTCATCAGCGCCACGGACATCAGGCAGACGTTCCTTCAGCTTGTCGGCCCCCAGCACCTGGATGCAGGCTTCATGCAGCGGATCAAGGACCTCAGCCTCAAGGGTGGCAGTCTCTACGTGACCCACTGGCTCACCCGGCACCAGCTCAAGTTCCGTCCGGCGTATGCATCGGCAATGGCCGGCGAGGGGGTCTTCACCGGCGGGCCGTTTATCGGCGGTGCGGGCACCAGGAGAGAGTACTTCAACCATGTGGCGGAGGTGATGGGCTGGAAAGGGAGACCCAGGGTTCCTGCCAATGAGGGCTGCTTCCTCTGGGTGGGCAATGAGAACTATGACCTGACTCATCCCCAGTGCACCAGGCCTGGCCAGCAGATCTGCGGTCCCTTTGACACGATGGTGGCCACACCAGAGTACGATCCGGAAGGCCCGGAGAACCTGAACAAGATAAAGGACGAGATAAACGCCTACAATCTTGAGCTGGCGAGTTGCGTGTGCGAGAACCTCGACCCCGATAACATTATCACCACCTTCGTCAACACCCCGTACGACTCGGAGTTTCGCAATACCGGGCTGCTGGGTGGCTCCTGGTACGGGGTTCGCCCCAGCAGGGATGAATGGTGGAACGAGCGCCCGCTGCCAGAGCTGGCCCGCATGCGCACCCCTATAGACGGCCTGTATCTGTGCCACCAGTCATCCGCACACCCCGGCGGGTTGTGTCTCATGGCTTGTGGCTACAACCTGATGCACATCCTTATCGAGGACGGGATTGCCGAGCCCGGCGACTGGTGGTATGCCTCGCCGTGGTACATCCCCCAGCAGGGCAAGAAATCGGCGAAGCGTCCGTAGAAGGAAGGAGGACAGAATGGACGGTATATGTGGAAAGCTATTTGACGAGTTTCCTGCCGATAGTGATTGGGATGCAGTAGTTATAGGCGGCGGGCCAAACGGCTTGATAACGGCTGCCTACCTGGCCAAGGCCGGTGCCAAGGTGGCGGTAAT
>QMOF01000184.1 GCA_003650185.1 Chloroflexota bacterium
AAGGTATTCAATGTTGGGGCTGGGGTTGAAGTGAGCATCAATGACCTGATGGAGAGAATAGAGGAGGTGACCGGCAAGAAAACTACAGTTCAACACAAGCCCTGGCCCGAGGGTGACGTACGGCGGGAGTTCGGCGATATATCCCTGGCCGAAAAGACAATAGGTTACAGCCCGGAGACCGAGCTCACCGAAGGGATCCGGCAGGTGGTGCGAGAGTTGCAGTCAACCGGAGGTTGAAGCCGCATGGTACGTGGAGGCCAAGAAGCTGATATCCCGCCCGCATGAGCCTGAGGCACGAGGTTGATCGCATCAATCAGCTAGGGCAACAGTTCCAGGACAGGCTGTGGTTCCTGTGACGGCCTTTGTCGATGACCCTTTCCCCGATGACGAGTACCAGTGCCAGAGACGCTTGCTGGAACTGGAGCCAATCCCGCTGAACGGGCCTCAGACCAGCGACTGGCATGGAGACGCTATTTGTTGCTGTTGTACGTCATTGCTACGAGAATACGGGTTGGACTGGCGGCAACGTTACGTAGTAACCGAGTCTTCGCGTGGGTGTCGGGTGCCCCCACCCGGCCCGAAGCCTTTCCGCCTCGACGAGCAGCCCACCGCTCCGTCAGGTCAGGGACCTGACAGGCACTCAATACTGTCATTATGTCATTCTGAGCGGAGAATCTGAGTGGCGTAGACCCTTCGCTATGCTCAAGGGTGACGCTTGATGGCTGCGCGAGGCCAGCTCTCCAGACCTGTCCCTACACCAACTGGCGCTACTGGTGGGTTCCACTTTGCTTCATCCACCCTGCCCGTCTGACGGCGGCATGGGTTCGATGCATCAGCCAGCGAGTTCAGCGGCGGCCGAGTCAATCTCAGGGGCGGGCAGATGGCAGCGGCCACTCCCCACCACCAGATTGATTTGCTCCGCTCACAGGGGCACCGCCGGAAGATACCTTCTCCAGACTCGATCGCTGATCTTGGGCCGGAGTGCTTGCCCGTGCCATACACCACCGGATGATCCCCAACGCTATCACTCATTCTCCAAAGGCCGGAGGGTCAGGAGCTTCTTGGCGATGGCTGGATACTTGGCCAAGAATATGAGCTCGTCTTCGACAAGCGGTTTCTGGGCCTCCACGTTGGCATACCTCGCCAATTCCAGTATCTTCTCTGCCTGTCCTGGGTCGTTGAAAGACAGCGCCATGTCACCCATTATTTCGCCCATCACGTGTCTGAAACCGGATATACCACTGTACTCGCCGGTGCATATCTCCCTTCCCGTTTCGACCAACTCCGGCTCCCCTCTGCCCAGTTCCGTGAAGTGGTACAGCTCGTAGTTGGAGGCATCTTTCAAGATGCCGTCGGCGTGAATGCCTGATGCATGGGCGAAAGCATTGGCCCCTACACCCGGCTGGTTTATGGGGATGGGAACGTCGAAGGCATAGCTGACAAACTTGGCTATTTGCCACGACTTGGATAGATCAATCTTGTTTGCCAATTGGTAGTGCTCCGCGAAACCCTTTGACTTGGTGACGGCCAATATGACTGCGATGAGATCAGCGTTGCCCGCCCTTTCCCCGATACCGTTGACCGTGGTATTGATGTAGGCGTCTTGCCCACCATCTATGGCTCCCTTGGCGCCAGCCACCGAGTTGGCTACAGCCATTCCCAGGTCGCCGTGGCAGTGGAGTTCGATAGGCAGCCCGATGTTCTCGGCCAGTTGCTTTGTTGTCTCGTAGATCGTAAACGGGTTGTCATAGCCAAGTGTATCGCAGTACCGAAACCGGACAGCTCCGTGTTCTTTGGCTGCCAGGCCGAATCTGATCAAGAAGCTCAAGTCCGTCCGCGAGGCATCCTCGGCATTGACCGCCACAGAGCGCGCTCCAAAGTCGCGAGCTGCATCAACCGCTTCCACCATCATCGCCAGGACGTCTTCTCTGGTCCGCTTACCCTGGAACTTGCCAAGGACCATCTGTTCTGAGGTGGACGCGGACAGGTTGAGGTCCCTGATATTCGGGACCAGCCTGAAAGTCGTTTCAACATCGGGCGCTATGGCCCTGATCCACCCTCCGAGGCGAATTGGCTGTAGCACCCCCATCTCGGCCAGTTCAAGATTGGCCTGGAGATAGAGCGACTCGTGATGGGTGGTAGGAAAGCCAAACTCGCTTTGAAAGACGCCCATTTCGTTCAGGTACATGTTTATCAGCGTCTTTTCTAGCTTGGATAGCCCAAGTCTCGCTGTCTGCACGCCATCTCGGTTGGTTACATCTATGATGTAGATCTTGCCCACCGAATCTCTACTCCTTTCATTCATCATGTTAGTACATCCGACTTCAAGGCTGGTTAACACACTGGAGGTGGTTCTGGCTTGCGGGAAGGCTAACTGTGCCCGAGCCTGCCTATTACCGCCTCGGCCACCTGCCAGGTGGTGACTGCGGTATCAGGTGCCCCGGGTTTGAGATCATAGGTCACACTTTTGCCTTCAGCAATAACGGCGGCTATGGCCTCTTCCACCCGATCAGCCTTCGCTTTCTCTCCCAGATGACGAAGCATCATGGCCCCAGAAAGCATCATGGCCATGGGGTTCATCTTGTTTAGCCCGGCATACTTGGGGGCGCTTCCATGGGTGGCTTCGAATACCGCCATGTCGTCGCCCAGGTTGGCGCCTGGAGCCAACCCCAGTCCGCCGATCAGACCGGCACAGAGATCGGAAAGCAGGTCGCCATAAAGGTTGGGCGCTACCACCACATCAAATTCACGGGGTCTTTGCACCAGTTGCATGCACATGTTGTCTACAATTCTGTCCTCGAATTCAATGTCAGGGTACTCTTTGGCTACGGCCCGGGCCGCAGACAAGAACAACCCATCAGACAGCTTCAGGATGTTGGCCTTGTGCACCGCCGTCACCTTCCTCCGTTGGCAGGCCCGGGCATATTCAAAGGCGAATCTGACAATCCGCCTGCTGCCTGTCTCGGAGATTGTCTTGATGCTCATCCCCGAGTCCTCCCTCACAGACTCTCCTGAAGTCTCTGCGATGAGCCTTGCCAGCCTTGCTGCCTCGGAGCTTCCCTTCTCGAACTCGATGCCACAGTAGATGTCCTCCATGTTCTCTCTAATGATAACGATGTCCACGTCTTCGTGCAGTGAAGGAGCGCCACGATAGCTCTTGCACGGGCGTACACAGGCGTAAAGGCCCAGCTTGCGGCGCAGGGCCACATTGACGCTTCTGAATCCCGAGCCAACGGGAGTCGTGACCGGCCCCTTAAGGGCAACCTTGTTCCTCCTGATGGACTCAAGCACACGTTCGGGCAGATAGTCGCCCTGATCACCTTGAGCCGAAATGCCCATGTTGGCCCATTCCCAGTCAAAAGCGGCACCACTGGCCTCCAGCACTTCCTTGGTGGCCGCGGTCACTTCGGGACCAACGCCATCACCCGGAATAAGCGTAACACGATGGATCATTGGGTGTACCTTGCTCGGCTCCGACCCGTCACAATTGAAAGCTACCATGCTTCTGCACATAAGGCAGAAGCCCACCCTCATCCAGGATGCGGAGCATTATCTCGGGGATCCTGGCAAAGCGAAGTTGCTCTCCAGTGGCTGCAATGCGGACGGTGCCTGACCTGAGGTCGACCTCCAGCTCATCACCATCCTTTATGCCGTCGGTGCTACACAGGAGCACAGGTAGCCCGATGTTAATGGCATTGCGAAAGAATATCCGCGCTACTGACTTGGCCAATATGGCACTCACACCAGCCATCTTGATGACAAGAGGAGCATGCTCGCGACTGGAACCGAGGCCGAAGTTGCGGCCGGCGACAATGAAATCTCCCTGCTTCACTCGACTGGCAAAGGTGGGGTCGGCGTCCTCCATAGCATGTTTGGCCAGCTCCGGCAGATTGCTGCGCAACTGGGTGAATCTACCCGGTATAATGGCATCGGTGGAGATGTTGTCACCGAACTTGAAAGCCCTGCCACTGAGCATCTATACCATCTCCCTTGGGTCGCTGATCTCGCCACGAAGAGCCGTGGCAGCAGCTACAGCCGGGCTGGCCAGGTAGATAAAGGCGTCGGGGTTACCCATCCTGCCCCTGAAGTTGCGATTTGCCGTGGACAAACAGCTTTCCCCTGCCCCCAGGACACCCTGGTGAAGACCGAGGCAAGGGCCGCACCCCGGCGGCAGGATGATACCTCCGGACTCCAGCAGCACCTGGACATAGCCTGCCTCAATAGCTGCCAGCAAGACCCCTCGTGATGCTGGGGCAATCACCAATCTGACTCCAGGATGTATCCTCTTCCCGTTGAGCATCCTGGCTGCCACCGCCAAGTCATTCAAGCGTCCGTTAGTGCAGGTGCCGATGAACACCTGATCAATCTTGGTCCCGCTGAGCTCTCCGACCGGAGCAGCGCTGTCCACAGTATGAAGCCTGGCTACCATGGGTTCAAGCTCCGTCAGATCAATGTTGATGACTCGTTCATAGGTGGCATCTGTGTCGGCAGAGAGCGGTTGATAGCATTCACTCCTCCCCAGGGCCGACAAGTAGTCTTGTGTCACCTTATCGGCAGGGAAAAGGCCAACCTTGGCCCCGGCTTCAACGGTCATATTGGCCACCGTAAGGCGGTCGGCGATGC
>QMOF01000185.1 GCA_003650185.1 Chloroflexota bacterium
CCTTCCGGCGCGGAGTATGCGCTAGAGGGTGCTACCCAGCGGCACCTGCGATGGCTTTCCGGACGGCCCGGTCACAGTAGCGGAGCAGTCCAGCAACACGGGCTGGGGGGTGAGTGCTGTTGTCCCATGCCCGAGCGCGACGGGCGAGAAGCTGGAGGCCACTGTGACCCTTGAAGGCAACTCTATGACGGTGCCCTGGCGCTTCTTCGTAGCCAGCGAACAAAACAGAGAGTAGCTCCGGGATTTGGCTATCGAAGCACAGACCACGGGTCTATCCCTGACACGGTACCGCTACCTGCCGGCGCCGGTCAAGCTGGTCTATCTCGGCACCACGCTGGCGGCGGTCGTGCTCTTTGTCCTCTACTGGCGGGCCATTCCCGTGGGCGGAGAGGTAATAAGCGGCACCACCTACTTCTACCTCCTCTTTGCCATCCTTGGTTTCAACGTGTTTATCGGTCTCGGGGCCAGCCGAAAGAGCAGGGCCGCCGCGCCTCCCTGGTATGACTACCTTCTCTCTCTTCTGGTGACGGCCATCTTCATCTTTTTCTTGCTTCACTCCGATGAGATATCCATGCGGTTGTGGACACCACCGCCCTCGGCCTTTCACTTCGCCCTGGCTTTGGCTCTGGGGCTTCTGGCGCTGGAAGCGGGGAGACGGGCGGGGGGCTGGGGATATGTGGCGGTGCTCGGCGCATCCATAGTCTATCCTCTGTTCGCCGATAAGATGCCCGGGGTGCTGTATGGCTTCAGTCTTTCCTTCGAGGATATGTTTGGCGACTTCGCCTTTGGCGCCGACGGGATACTGGGGCTGCCGGCGGCAATGCTGGGCGAGATGATCCTGGGCTTCTACCTCTTCGCCGGGGTGATGCTGGGGTTGGGTGGCGGTGAGTTCTTCCTGAAGCTGGCTACAGCTCTGATGGGCCGGGTGCGGGGTGGCCCGGCCAAGGTAGCGGTGCTGGCCAGCGGCTTCTTTGGCAGCTTGACCGGAAGCATTATGGCCAATATAGCTGCCACTGGTTCCTTCACCATACCTGCCATGAAAAGGACGGGTTACTCACGAGAATACGCTGCCGCCATCGAAGCCTGCGCCTCTTCCGGTGGCGATACTATGCCCCCGGTGATGGGGGGACTGGTGTTCATGGCTGCCATAATCGCTAACGTGGACTATGCCACCATCATGGTAGCTGCTCTTGTTCCCACCGTGCTCTACTATTTCGGTCTGCTGGTACAGGTAGACGGCTATGCGGCCAAGGCCGGTTTCAAGGGTCTACCCGCGCAGGACATTCCACGTCTTTGGCCCACTCTTAAAGAAGGATGGGTATACCTTGCCAGTATCGGCTTCCTTGTTTTTGGCCTCCTCTATATGCGATGGGGCATGATCACACCCGTGTACGGCTCTGTGTTGATGCTTCTGCTGACGGTGCTAACCGGACGGAGCAAGCTCACGCTCCGCAGGCTGGAGGCGGCACTGGCATATACGGCCGGGCTGGTGAACTTCGGAATGGCAATTTTCCTCTCCATCGGGTTCATACTGGTCGGTCTCTACAAGACCGGGATGGCGGCCGCTGTTACTGCCTGGGTCGTGTCTCTAGGCGCCGGAAATGTATTCCTGGTCCTCTTGATAGGGGCGATATTCAACCTGCTAATGGGCATGGTGGGCCTTCAGAGGACCTCGTACCTTTTTCTTGCTGTTACCATGGCCCCGGCTGTGGCTGCTGTTACTGACACGCCCATAATTGCGGTGCACCTTTTCATCATCTTTTACGCCGGGCTGGGTGGTCTGACCCCTCCGGTGGCCATAAACTCCTTCGTAGCAGCCAGTATCGCTGAGGCAGACGCAATGAAGACCGCGTGGACCAGCTTGAGACTCGGGGTCGTGCTGGTCTTCATTCCTTTCTTCTTCGTTCTTCAACCGGCCCTGCTGATGCAGGGCACGGCCTGGGAGATAGTCTATCATACCGCCCTGGCCATGCTGGGCATCTTCATGCTGGCCTCCGGTCTCGAGGGATATCTGCTTGGGCTTGGCAGGCCAACGGTGGCCCAACGCATTATCCTGGTTACAGGTGGGTTTCTTATCGCCTTTCCTCAGACGGCTACCACTTTGGCTGGCCTGGGGCTGACAGGAGTCGTTGCCGTGTTAGCCCTGGTGCGCAGACGATGGCCTCAGGCAAGCGACAGGCGGTGAGTTCGTGGCACGGCTCCTTGTCCGGGTACAGGAAAGGGTCAGGCGAGCACCTGCCCCGGTAGCTGCAGGTCTTTCGTTGCTTGGGCCTGAAAGCGCCTGTAGCGTCCCCCCGGCAGGGTTTCCCTGTCTGTGAGTCTGTGAAAGTATGGGCTCTCTACATGTGGCCACAGCCGTGGCAGACTTCTTGGAGTGGCACCCTTCTTCCATGCAAGCCGGGGGGGCCGGCTTCTGCGCCAGCATCTGGCATCTCCCTGTGATCAACTCAGTTCAGGAAGCAACCAGGCGCGTGCCCAGTGGCGCTGCCGGTTCAAACGATGATGGTGAGCCGTGTGGGATTCGAACCCACGACACCCTGATTAAAAGTCCGGGTATCCTTCTGGCCGCACACTCGCCGCTTGCCAAAGCCAACCCGATGAAGACCACCCCTCCGTTTTAGCTCGAATCAGGGTGTCATCTCATCCAAAGCTGGCCCGCTTGGTACTTGCCTGCATTATAGCATACTTGCCCCTCGGACAAGTATGCCGCTGCAACGAAGATCGGTCTCACAACTTGGGAAGACGATTTCTAGCTGTAGCGACGGGACCGCCTTGGAGTCAGAGAGCGGCCCACGGAACCAAAGAGCCTCTCGGCATCGGAGAGGCTGAAGGCGGGGCAGTAGTGGGCGAGGGCCAGACAGAGCTTCATGACAGTCTCGGGGCTGGGATTCGATTTGTCGCCGTTCTGTAGACGGCTCAGATACCCCTGGTCGAGGCCGGTATACTGGCTTATCTGGTACCGGCTAACGCCGGCGCGATGTAGTACGTCCGCGAAAGCCCTGGAGAAGTCATCGCCAAACAAGCCTCGGCTTGCAGCAGGCCTGCACCCTCGTGCACCATCTGGCATCGCGATAGACCCTGTCGCTCCCATCGCTTCGATCGCGTTTGCCTGCGCGCGGCCAAGCAAAGCAGGCGGACACCGACTAGCCTGCCAAGCCAGCCCTACCCATGGCGGAAGTGTGAATACCGTCGCCCTCTACTGTGAGGCACCGAGGTCCACCACTAGTTCCGACCCGCAGTGCGGACACGTGACCTGGACAGCCCGGCCCGTGCCTGCCGGAACGGCCATAAGAAAGGGACCACCGCACTCGCAGCACTCCACATCCACCGACTGGGCCGATTGGTGACGAGCCCTGGCGCGACCGTATACCCCGGCGGCGGCCAGACCCAGGAGCACCATGGTCCCCAGAAAAGTGCCCCACTCGGTCTTCTGCCCAGTGGATAATTCGTACCTCCGTTTCTGCGCGTCCAGCATCGAACGATCAGTTGTTTTCAAAGATATCGGCCTTTGCCGCCGAGTTGTCATTGTCTTTGACCTTTCTTCTGAAATTTCAACTGACATTTTAGCCCGGCGTCGGCCGGTTGTCAAGAGGGGCAGTTCTTGGGGGTAGCCGCCGTGCTGGCGGTACGTGTCTTTCCCAGATGGCCCGACTGCCAGCGCGCCCGGGCCCTACAGCCTTGTCGTCTGGCCCATGCCCAGAGCGGTTTTCATGCCGGTGCCGCAGTAGGAGGCATAGTTGGCCAGGGCATTCACCAGGCGCAGTAGGAAAGGCGAGCCTCCCTCGGCCCACCATTCGACCCACCCGACCACGCCTTCCTCGACTGACCACCCCAGCCGCACTGAAGCAGGCCGGAGCTGGGTACGGCGAACAGTGAGGTGCTCTTCAGCATAGCCCAGGATCGCCTCGGCTGGCATGGAAAGGCCGGAGAAGGCAGTCCATTTGCGCAGGTACCCT
Organism: Chloroflexota bacterium; assembly: GCA_003650185.1. GTDB lineage: Bacteria > Chloroflexota > Dehalococcoidia > UBA2247 > RBG-13-53-26 > B9-G15. The sequence continues at coordinate 3,957 of QMOF01000185.1, forward strand.
TCAAGGCACAGGCGGGGCGTTGGCGTGGGCATCCCGGCTCTGGCGGTGCGGAATCCGGTGGGCGACAGGAACCGGAGGGCAATCCGGCGGCGAGGCGAAGCCGTGTTGAGGAGATGGCCATAGGTAGCCAGGGTCTCCCAGCCGGTTTCCTCCCTTATCACGTGACACGGGACGCTTTCCAGGAACAGGGGCTCACGCCCGAGGGGATGGTCGGCGTCGAAGGCCGCGTCCAACGCCTGGACTACCTGGGGGAGCAGGGCAGCCACGCGGATGGTGTACTGCCGGCCGGGCAGCGCGTTCAAGCCTTGGGCAGTGTGCTCTGGTTGGCCCAAGAGAGGCGAGATAGCCCAGGGGTGGTCTGAGGATGGGGCGCCGTGTGGCGCGTCGTGGAGGAGCCGCGATATCTCGGGGTTCACCAGCTCGATCCGGCGAAGGAGGGCTGCATGGACGGACCGGGCCGAATTGAACCTGATGCTGCTCTGCGGGACCAGCTTCAGCAGCAGGACTCCGATCTCCGGCGTTGTCGCGTCAGACACTCTCAGTCAATCCCGTTTCCAGGAAGTGCCTCTGCACCTTTTGGTTATTCTGGCGATGCCGGACATCGCCGTCGCGGAGTTTCAATCCCGTTTCCAGGAAGTGCCTCTGCACCA
>QMOF01000186.1 GCA_003650185.1 Chloroflexota bacterium
CTTCGTAGCTGATCCGACCGACCTCAACATGTTTGAGGATGAGTCCGTGGACGAGGTCGAGTGTAGCCGCCGCTTGGTTCCCGTAGAGAGGGGAAATACGGGGGTGGCCGAGGCGTTGGGGGAGTGGCGCAGGGTCTTGAAGCCGAAGGGGACGCTCTCTTTGACCTGCGACGACGCGTTGGGACGTGAATTACAGACAGGCTTTGGTGGGTTGGAGTGGGCACCGTGCCGCGGCGTTGCCCGGGAGGGTGCGGGACTGGTGACGCTCACGTATAGGAAGTGAGACTGCAAGGCCGGGTTCGCTTGAAGGTATGAGCACAAAGTTGCTGCAGGTGGTCATGTGAGAAGTGTCGTCCAGAGGATCAGACTGTTCATTAGAGACCTGGCTGCCGAATCCATGTCTCTGGTGAGGGCTCTTGTTCAGTACAGGGAGAGGAAACGGGTCAGCCAGGAAGCCAGGGACTTCGGGCCTGTGGCCTGTCTTTGTTCCACAGACTCAACCGACCAGCCACCCGATAAAGACCAGGTGGAGCGGTGGATCGCTGACCTCAACCCCTGGTTCTATCAGTTGAACATATTTGGTGTGACTGTGAAGCCGGGTGTCTATCCGTCCCGGGAGCAGAGAGACATGAGCACACGGGCGCTGGTAAACCGCCAGATGTGCCGGGCTACCCTGCTGGTTCGCGAGGTGGCTGAGCGATTCGATTTCAGGGGTGCTCGTGTGCTGGACGTGGCGTGCAACTGCGGGTACTGGTCGAGTGTCTACATCACCAGGTATGGCGCAAACTCGGTGGTCGGAATTGAAGGCAGGGAGCTGTTCATCAAGCAGGCAAACCTCTATTACAGCAGCCTGGGAATACAGGACAGGTCCCTTTTCGTCGAGGACAACATCATGGATTACGGGTACGAAAGGTGGGGCGAAGGTAGTTTCGATTTCGTGCTTTGCGCTGGCATAATGTATCACATCAAGGAGCATGAGGAATTGCTGCAAAGGCTTTCGTATGTGAACAGGAGTGTCCTTGTGATCGACACGAGGGTCAGCCAGGAAGGGCAGGCGTTCGTGGAACCCGGCAGCCTCTGCTTCAACGCCATCGAGCAGACGAGGGACAAGAAGGTACCGCGGAAGGTCGATCTGGTGGACATAATGCTGAGGTTAGGGTACGATGTCGAGACACTTCAGCCGACGTTCAGGAGCATTGATGGAGTGACTGGGCCGGACGACTACAACGCGGGCAACAGAATATGTCTCTTTTGCAGAAGGACAAGATAAAGAGATTCACGTTACAACCCGAGTTCACCAATCACTGCAACTTCAGGTGCAGGTTCTGTCCTCATTCCGTTTATCGGCAGCGGTCGGACGGGGGCAACCAGTTCACTCGCGAAAAGGGCTACATGTCTGATGATCTGTTCAGCCTTGTCCTGGAAAATGCTGCCAGGTATGCCAAGCGCGTCCAGATCGGTTTCTTTGGGGAACCGCTTCTACACCCCCGGTTCGAGGACTACATAACCTCGTTTCCGAGTAAGCGACGCTATTCCGTAGACCTGAACACGAACTGGTCTCTGGTGACCAGGAAGACCATGGATATTCTGAAGCATCTGGATTGTGTCATCATAAGCCTGGATGCGTCGTATTCGAGGCTATATGACGAGCTATGCCCAGGCGGGCCTGTCCTTGACCTTGACGGCATGCCCTGCCGCGATAGGCATGCAGTGCTGGTGGACAAGATTGACTACTGGCTGCGTTTACCCGACCACGCGCCAACACGGATTGTCTACGTTGTATCGTCCATCAATGAACATGATGTGAAGACCTTCGTTGATCAGTGGCGACCAAAGCTGCGGTCTCCCAAAGATTGCATACTGACGAAGTCTGTCCTGTCGTACGGGGGGGTGATGCGCGACAGCCACATGCGGGAGAACAAGTGTGCAATATGGTCGCAGCGCTGGTTCACAGTGGCCTGGAATGGCGACTGCTCCCCGTGCAACCTCGACGTGAATATGGAGTTGAACGTGGGGAATCTGTTCGATGTACAGGACATGAAGCTGATCGTTGCGGGAGACAGATGGCATCAGGTCATGTTGGCGGTCAGGGAGCGGTCAGGGATATGCGCCAACTGTTTTGACGCGAACAACTGGACTGAGAACAGGACTTATTGCGGGGGCTCGGCGAAAAAGGGCCTGAACGCGTCAACCGCTAGACTCTAGCGGGTGGGCTCTGGTAGCTGACGTGCTGCATGGAAGTAAGAAACGTTGTCATCATTGTGGTGGACGCTCTCAGGGCCAGGAACCTTGGCTGTTATGGCTATTCGAAGAACACCAGCCCGAACATCGACAGTCTGGCTAGGGAAGGAGTACTGTTCGAGCAGGCCTATTGTTGCAGCAACTGTACAGACCCCTCGCTGACAGCCATGCTCTCTGGAAAGTACCCCATCTCTAGCGGGATCGTGAACCATGGCGCACGTGTAACCGAAGAGGAGATTCAGGAGTTTCATGGGAAGCGCATAGCTCTCCTCTCTGAAATGCTACAGTCGCGCGGGTTCAGCACATTGGCGGTGGACTGGCTGGGAAGGTGGCACGGGAGAGGGTACACGTGCTACTGTGCTCCTTGGGATGGTGGCACAAGAGGATTCCTCTGGAGGACTGCTCGCAGGCTTTCCAGAGTCAGGCTCCGTATGCTGCAACAACTATCAGGGCTGGTCGTGCCGGGGTGGTGGGGAAGAGAGCTTGGGAAGTTCCCTGATGCTGATGCCAGGAAGGTCTGTGATCGAGCAGTAGAGCTGATATCGGCAAGCGGGGGTCGGCGGTTCCTGCTTTTAGTCCACTTCTGGGACACGCACTCGCGGTACAACCCACCCAGGCGCTTTGCTGAGGCTATGAAAGTGGGTTGTGGCCAGGGCCGAAGCCAACGCTTCGATGAAATACTCGGCCAGATCGGCGACCCAAAGTGGCGAGACTACATCCGCTATTGTGTAAAGGGCGCCGCAGACGTCGACGACGTGATAGCGAGGTATGACGGTGCGATTGCCTATGTTGACCACGAGATAGGAAGGCTGGTAGATGCTCTTCGCCAGAACGGATTGTTGGAGAAGACCCTCATCGTCTTGACCTCCGACCACGGGGAGAGCCTAGCGGATCACGGAATCTACTTCACTCATCATGGTCTGTACGAGGAGACCATCCATGTGCCACTGATTCTCAGTCATGCTGGACTGCCAGGGAATCGGAGAGTGAGGGGCCTGGTGCAACATATTGACATAGTCCCTACCGTCCTCGACCTTCTAAAGGTTGAGGCTGAAAGCGCTCTTGACGGCGAAAGTCTTCTCCCGCTGATATCTGGCAAGGTGGAAGGATTTCGTTCGGCGGTCTACGTTGAGGAATTCCACACAGAGCGAAAAAGGACCATAAGGGCAGGCAGCTACAAGTATATTCATGCGTTGTCGCCGGAAGGAGCCGTGTGCAGGTATTGCCGGCGCGTACACGGTGACATGGAGGAGCTCTACGATCTGAGGCAGGACCCCCTGGAGACAACGAACATTATCGCGGCGAAGCCCGAAGTCGCTTCTGAGCTGAGAGAGCGTTTGTCCGAATGGGCGATGCATCTTCAGAAAAAGAGCGCCAGGGGATCTGTCGAGGGAAGAATCAGAGAGTTGAAGAGTATGGGCAGAGTCTAGACGAACCTGCTCAACACCCTTTTCACTTTGGTAAGGTTTACCCCTGTCTTCTGCTCTATCGCCAGCAGCATCATCAGGTCCTCCCTGTCGAAGCTCCTGGTCAGCAGTACGGTAAGGCCATATACGCTCAGGAACAGGAGGAAGAGCAGTGGCAGAAGCCACAGTTGTGCACCGGTGGCCCAGTCTCTGGCCAGAACATAGATGACTGCCACGACGGCCGCTGAGGCGATAGCTGGTTTGAGGTAGTTTCTGGTGAAGGGATGCACTCGCATAGACGAGTAAAGCTTCACGGATATGAGCACATTTCGCAGGGCGAGCGAAGAGGCTGTAGCGATTGCTGCACCCTTGATGCCCAGAGGCGGTATCAGCACAACGTTGAGAACGATGTTGAGGATGAGGGCAGCCAGCGCTGACCAGCCCAGGAATCGAGTCTCGCCTGCTGCCACCAGGGTGACGCCGTTGAGGCCAAGCAGGTTGTGGGTGAAGAAGCCGAGGGAGAGTATTCGAAGGGCCGGAGCCGCGGCCACGTAGTGGGAGCCGAACACGATGTTCAGGGTAGCTTCGGGGAACAGGGCAAACACCAGCAAGACTGGCAAGCTGGTAGCGAATATCCACTTGGTCACCACGGTGTAGGCTCTCCTGATCTCCTCGTTTTGACCCCTGGCGTATAGCTGTGACATCAACGGCAGGTAGAGGAAGGCCGGGGCACCGAGGAAAACGGGAAGCAAATGAGTAAGCGGAACGGCTACGTTGTACAGCCCGACGTTCTGGGGCGTCATGAAGCCGCCGATCATGAGTGTGTCCGTCCACGTGGCTATGCTCTGGAGCAGGATCACGGCAAGGAGCGGCAACGAGAAGAGGAGCAGGTCTTTCATTACCGGGCGCGTGGGGACGGCTTTCCTTCTCAAGCTCAAAGAC
>QMOF01000187.1 GCA_003650185.1 Chloroflexota bacterium
CCCCTTCATCTATTAACCATAAACTTACCTGATTTTCACCCCCTCATTTACTTCGCGTAACCAGATCTTCATTACCGGGTGCTAGCATGGCCGCAGCCGAAAAAAGGAATTGTGTATGCAGACAAACAAGACAGGTCACGCACCAATGGCGACGCACTTCCATCCTCCCCGCGCACCACGCCAGAAAGATGTCCTGCACCTGTCAGATAGCCACGTGAGGTACCTTGCCATTTCGGTAGTCAAGAGGTCGGAAGAGAAGGTACTGGGTGAGCACACCATGTCCACAGGCTGCGGACCGGCGGTCCGCTTCTCCTTGTGGTGCCCCGACGGCTTCTAGACCGGGGGAAGCTCGGCTGCCACAGAGAGCGGAGCGATAGCCGAGGAGCCGGACAACAGCGCCAACCACGGGGAACCCTTCGCCGTGTCAGGCAATCGGGGTCCCCTCCGGGCCACTCGGATGGCGCCCCTTTTCGGCCAAAGTTGCCGACAGCGCCGCCCCCGCAATCAAGATATTGGCGCCCACGTACATCCAGAGCAGCAACACGATAACACTAGTCAAGGACCCGTAGATCACGTTGTAGTAGGCCAGGTTTCGGATGTACCAGCCGAGCAGGCTGTTTGCGATCATGAGGAATGCTGCGGCCAGCACGCTCGGCACCACCACATCCCGCCACCTCACCTCAGTGGTAGGTACGAACTTGTACAGCAGTAGCAGTATCGCCGTGGTAGCAAAGAAAGGCACCGTACTCAGAAAGAGCCTCCACAAGGGATTGTCAGTAGCAAGTCGGAGATCCGTACCCGGAAGCGGCCCCTGTTTCAATATATCGTAAATATTGGCCGCAGCGTAAGCCAGCAACAGAAGGAAGGCCACCCCCAGCAACAGGGCAAACTCCCACAGCTTCCGGCGGAAGAAGGTCCGGCTGCCTGTCCCGATCAGCCCCCAGGCCCGGTTAATCGAGCGCATCACTGCAGCGAAGAAAAGCGTGGAGGATAGACCGGCTCCCAGGATACCCAGGATACCCACAGGGCCTCGGATGTCTCGAGCCCCCCGCACAGCATCCAGCAGAAAGTCCGGGGATACCGGTGTCTGCTCACCCATGCGTTCCACAAGCCAACGGGTTATCTCCTCCGGTTCCAGGAAATAGCTGAATGCGCTCACGGTGAGCACGACCCCCGGCAGCAGAGACAGGAGGGCATAGAATGCCACCCCGGCCGCCAGGTGCATCCCCTCCTCGTCGGAGAAGCGACGGATCGTACTCCGAACGATCACGAGCACCTGGCTGAGAAAACTGCAGGTACGATTGCGCCACCGCTCCAACGCTGCGCGACTCGCCAGACCACGGCGTCGGTCCCCAAAGATCGCCCTAGTCAAGGCCGGCATCATCTCCAGACCCGACCGCTTTGTCTCCCTGAATGAGGCGGTCCTGCTTGAGTCAGTGCGGCTGGCTTCCTCTTCACCTCTGCCCATATCCTTAAGAAGACGTTACAAGAAGCTCCCTATTTTACACCACAACTGCCCATTCAGTTCAAGCACAGCGCTAAGCAGCCCCGCCTGTGAGCTGAGCCAGCCGACAAACAACAGGATAGCAGGAATGGGTGGTAAAGCATAACGAGCCCCCGGCCGAAAAGGCGCAGTGCGGGGTGCCTGTTCTGCGCCGACCAGGAGCCCCCTCTTAGCCCACCCATCCGAGCTCCGGGGGCACACCCGGCGTGCAAGGTGGGGCAGCTTCAGGGCATGCGACAAAAGTCGCATACACAGGAGTGCCCGCACCCTAAAATGGGCTGGGTCGAAAAGGGGGTGTGTGTCATGGCAGTGACAGTCACAACAAGAAAGGACGACCGACAAAGACAGCCGACTGTAGAGGCCGGGCGCTGTCAGCACCATTGGGTGCTTGATAACTCGTCCGGGCGGGTTACTGAAGGGGTATGCAGGCTTTGTGGGGCCAGGAAGAAGTTTATGAACTACTTCGGAGACTGCGTGCAAGCGGACGAGCAGGAATATGAAGCATGGCTCAGCAGGCAAAGCGACTAGATGGCGTGGTCAGGCGAGACGCTGGTAGGGCAGTCCCCAGAAACGATATGGCAATGGATGCGAGTCGACGAAAGTGCCGGGTACCGCACCGGAGCAGCAGATGGTACCCCAAGAAGGTGGATGACGTCATCATCCAGCGGTGGGCAGAGGCATGCAGCCAGAAACACGATGGCTGCCGCGATTGCCCTTACGTGGAGGAGTGCCAGGACCTGGTGGACCGGCTAATCGCCTGCATGGATGTCCAGCCGCCGGGCCATCGGGAGATACTGGGGAGAGACCAGTGACGGTGAAGGCGGGGCTTTACGGGCTGGCCACGGCCGCTGCTTTTGCATACATACGGGGAAGAGGTTAGTCCGCACTTAATATGAGAAAGATACTTGGAATAGACCTGGGCACCACCAACTCGTGCATGGCAGTGTTGGAGTCCGGTGAGGCCACTGTTCTGCAGAACAGCGAAGGAAGCGGTGTCACCCCTTCGGTGGTGGCAGTGAGCCCCAAGACTGGTGAAAGACTCGTCGGGCAAGCCGCCAAGAGGCAGGCAGTGACCAACCCGGAGAACACCGTCTTTTCCATCAAGCGGCTTATGGGCCGTAAGTTCAGCGACGTCGAAGTGGAGCGCGACGCCGAGCTCGTACCGTTCAAAGTGACCAGCGGCGTCAATGGCGATGCCCACGTGGTGATGGGTGGCAAGACATATGCTCCAGCGGAGATTTCAGCCATGGTCTTGGAGAAGATGAAGCGTGATGCCGAGGCGAAGCTGGGCTACAAGATTGGTCAGACCGTGATCACTGTACCGGCCTACTTCAACCACCGCCAGCGGCAGGCAACCAGAGACGCCGGTAAGATAGCTGGCCTCGAGGTGCTGCGCATAATCAACGAGCCGATCGCGGCTGCCCTGGCCTACGGCCTGGACAAGAAGAGCGACAAGACCATTGCCGTCTATGACCTGGGTGGTGGCGCGTTCGACATATCCATCCTTCAGTTGAGAGGCGGTGTCATCCAGGTGAAGTCTACATACGGCGATACTCATCTGGGGGGCGACGACTTCGACCAGCGCGTCATCGACTGGGTAACCGCCGAGTTCAAGCGTGAAAACGGCATCGATCTGAAGCAGGACAGGACTGCCCTGCAACGGCTGAAGGACGCTTCCGAGAAAGCCAAGATCGAGCTCTCGACCGTGCTACAGACGGAAATCAACCTCCCCTTTATCACGGCGGATGCCACCGGGCCGAAACACCTGGCCGTCACCCTTACCCGTGCCAGGCTGGAACAACTGGTGGCAGACCTTATCGAGAGGACAGCAGGCTCTGTGGCGCAAGCCCTGGCCGACTCCGGCCTGAGGGCGAGTGATATCGACGAAGTCATACTGGTCGGCGGCCAGACGCGGATGCCAGCCGTGAGAGAAAAGATACGGCAGTTGTTCGGCAGAGAGCCCCACGAAGGCGTCAACCCCGACGAGGTGGTGGCCATCGGGGCGGCTATCCAGGGAGGTGTTCTCGGAGGGGATGTCCGCGACGTGCTGCTCCTTGACGTGACTCCACTGACCCTGGGCATTGAGACCGTGGGCGGCGTGATGGCACCTCTCATCGCACGCAATACCACCATCCCCGCTTCCAGGAGCGAGGTGTTCACTACTACCAGCGACAATCAGCCCAGCGTAGATATCCACGTGCTCCAGGGTGAGCGCCCCTTGGCAAACGAGAACAAGACGATCGGTCGCTTTGTCCTCGACGGCATAGCTCCCGCACCTAGAGGAATACCCCAGATAGAGGTAACCTTTGACATCGATGCCGACGGCATCCTCAACGTCTCGGCCAGAGACAGAGGTACACAAAAGGAGCAGAGCATAACCATTGAAGCTGGCTCTGGGCTGACCAGGGAAGAAGTGGAGCGCGTGGTGCGTGACGCCGAACTCCATGCCGAGCAAGACCGCAGGCAGCGCGAGGAGGTGGAGACCCGCAACGAAGCAGATACGCTGGCGTACGCAGCCGAGAAGACGTTACGAGAGAATGGAGACAAAGTGCCCTCGGCCATCAGAGACGAGGTCGAAGGCAAAATAGACGCTGTCCGCTCCGCCTTGCAAAGCGCTGATATCCACCAGTTGCGCCGGGCTGCTGAGGAACTGGAGACCTCACTACAAGACGTTGGCCGTGCAGTCTACAGCCACGCGCACGCTGGGCCGACGTCGGGGAACGGGCACGATACCTGCGACCCGGGTGATGGCGTAGAAAGAGATCTCAGGGAACTATAAGTCGTTGGACTGGTGGAGCCAGGGGTGGGGTTCCCTGATTTGCCCCCCGGTGAAGAGTCCCTGCCCCTGGCTCACTCATGTCGGCGAGCAGGCGGACTGGCCCCCGTGACCACCCACAGAGTGAAAGTACTGCTATAAGATGATAAAGACTGGACGAGAAAGGCGCGGTGAGGGAGACCAGCCCGGCGGAGCCGACTACAAGACCAAGGCCGCGCTGTAACAAGCGACAAAAAGGGCGCTGAGGCCGAGCC
>QMOF01000188.1 GCA_003650185.1 Chloroflexota bacterium
AGAGAGGCGTCATCGATCCGGCGAAGGTCGTCAGGACAGCTTTGGAGAACGCGGCCAGTGTGGCGGTGATGATATTGACCACTGAATCGCTGGTCACGGACATCCCGGAGAAGGAGAAGGCTGCGCCGCCGATGCCGCCGGAGTACTAAGGCACAGGATCGAAGACGCAAGACTGAGGACCCCCGACGCATCGGGGGTCCTCTTTTCTCGTATACTGGATCGTCTCGCCGATTGTCGGGCCGGGCGCAATCATAGGCTTGATGAGCAGCCTGCCTGCTTCGTCTGTGCTTTGCGTATCAGTGACCCATCGCCGCGTGGCCATGGCGGAAAAAGCGGCCGTCAGGCCTCCACCAGCTTTGCCAGTTGTGTCTCCTCCACAGGGCCGACGACGGCCAGGTTCAACTTGCGTGGATTGAAGACGCGTTGGGCTACGCGGAGCACGTCATCAGCCTGGATAGCATCGATAGTGGCAACCACCTGATCGACGGTAAGGACCTCGCCTAGCAGTAGCTCCTGTCCACCAAGCCACGCTGCCACGCTGCGGGTATCCTCCATACGCAGGAAGAGGCGCCCTTTAGACAGCTCTTTCGCCTTGACCAGGTCTATCTCGGGCACCTCCGTGGTGAGCAGGTGCATCTCTTCCAGCACGGCCCTCACCGTGGTAGCGACCTGTTTGGGGTCGACACCTGCATATACGGTGAGGCAACCGGTATCGAGGTAGTGGTTCACGTAGCTCTGGATGGCGTAAGCAAGGCCCCGTTTCTCGCGCACCTCTGTGAAAAGCCGGCTGCTCATGCCTTCCCCCAGGATAACGTTCAACAGGTCGAGGACAAATCGGTCGGGGTGCTTGAGAGACAGCCCTGGAAAGGCCAGGCAAAGGTGGGCCTGCTCCGTGGTACGGTGCTCGCAGTGGAATCTTGGTCGGCACTGCTTGTCTTCCGCAGCCAGGAAGGTCTGGTGCAGACCAGGCCGCCAGCCTCCAAAGGCGCTTTCCAGGCTGGCTAGTGCTTCCTGGTGGGTCATCCCGCCGGCGACAGTGATGACCATGTTGCCGGCGCCGTAGTGGCGCTCAAGGTAGCCTAGCATGTCCTGACGGGTAAGAGCGGCTACTGTGGCTTTTGTCCCGGCAACGTCTCTTCCCATAGGGTGGTCGGGCCATACCAGTCTGTCGATGATGGTGTCGACCGCTTGTTGAGGGGAATCGAGGCTCATGTTGATTTCTTCGATAATCACCTGTCTTTCCCGCTCAATGTCCTCAGCGTCGAACTTCGAGTTCGACAGCATGTCCGCGACTACGTCTATTGCGAGAGGGAAGTGCGGGCGTGCTACCTTGCACCAATAGACAGTTAGCTCTTTGTCCGTGCCTCCGTTGAGCGTCCCGCCCACCCCTTCTACCTCTTCAGCAAGCTCCTTGGCAGTCGGCCTTCGTTGTGTGCCTTTGAAGCAGAGATGCTCGATGAAGTGAGAGATACCTGCCTCCTCATCGCGCTCATAGCGCGAGCCAGTCCCGAAGAAAACCCCCAGGCACACTGAGTAAGCGTGGGGCATGGTGCTGGTGATCACCCTGACCCCGTTGTTGAGACGACTCTTGGTATACACAAGCCCTCCTGGTTGGGTTATTCTAGGGAAGCTGCTCGTGGCCTGTCAATTTGAAGAATGTGTCGCACCTGAAATGTAGGTGGGTGGCTGGAGATTGCCTCACGAAAAAGGTAACCGCGATGGTGGAGAATCAGGCCAGCTAGCAGAGAAGGAGACAAGGGCTAGCTGGCTGTTGTCACTGCCACGAGAACACGGGTTTGGGTAGTGAGGCTGCATGGTGCAGTGGCCTTTTCGTGGGTGACGGCTGCCCTGCCGTTGAATAGCGCTCCCAGCAAGGTGTTGGACTTCGGTTGATGGAAGAGCCCCCTGGCCACCGTGTGTGGCCGGGTAGCGCTCACACAGTCTTTTGTGCACGCCCCTGGTAGGTCTGGGACTCGAGAGGCTAGTGGCGATCGTATGACCCCTGGGGAGTACTCTGCCGCCACGTGGGACACCTGCCCATTGGTTCTGGCAGCCTGGGCGTTTGTCTTTCGTCAGGACGATGGTATAATCTTAGCGGCAATCGAGCAGATGCAGGTGTCCTGCTGGAGTGGGTCACCTCGCTAGCGCCCGGGAAGCTGCCAGTAAGCAGCGAAGGAGGGTGTCGGCGTTCTGTGGCCTTGTGCTGACCCCGATGCCGGCACCCCTTCATAGAGGAGGATATCAATGGCGGACTATGCTTTCTTCAACAAGCAGTTCGTACCCCTGTCCGAAGCCAAAATGGGCATAATGACACATGCCCTCCACTACGGGACTGCCTGCTTTGATGGCATTCGGGGGAACTGGAATGAAGAAGAAAAGCAGATGTATCTCTTCAGGGTGAGGGATCATCACCAGCGACTCAAGAAGAACTCATACATGATGAAGATCGACCTGCCGTACAGTGTAGACGAGCTGTGCCGGATCACCGTCGAACTGGTTGAGAAAAACGGCTATCACGAGGACATATACATCCGCCCGCTGGCCTACAAGAGCTCCCAAGCAATAGGGGTAAGGATTCACAACCTGGATGATGACTTCCTGATGTTCGTCACGCCCTTCGGGCCGTACCTCGATATAGAGAAGGGGTGTCGCTGCTGTGTATCCACCTGGCGGCGTATCGATGATAATGTGATTCCACCTCGGGCCAAAGTGACCGGTCTGTATGTCAACAGCGCTATGGCCAAGACCGAAGCCTGGGAGAACGGTTTCGATGAGGCTATCATCCTCAACCAGGACGGGCACGTTTCTGAGGGAAGCGGCGAAAATGTGTTTATCGTCTCTGACGGCAAGCTATTGACGCCACCTTCTTCGGACAACATCCTTGTTGGGATAACCCGGGACACGGTAATCAAGCTGGCCAAGAACGAGTTGGGCATCGACACGGTGGAGCGGTCTGTGGACCGAACCGAGCTTTACCTGGCTGACGAGTGCTTTCTTACTGGCACGGCGGCCCATCTGACCCCGGTTATTGAGATCGACCACCGCAAGATAGGCGATGGAACAGTGGGCGAGATCACCAAGAAGCTACAGCAGCTTTACTTTGATGTCATCCGAGGTAAGAACTCAAAGTACATCGACTGGTGCACCCCTGCCTACTCCAGCAAGGCCATAGCCTAACAATCCGACTGTGGACGAGGTAGTCACCCGCTGGGAATACGTGGTTTTTGTCTTCTTGGCCTGTGTGGGGGTGCTGCAGTTGGTGGGTGTCCGCACCCGGCTCAACGGGCTACTTTTCTTCAGGACGAAAGCAGTAGCCTACGTTATCTCCTTCCTGGCCCTGGCGGGCTCTTTCTGGTGGTTCTTCGTCCGAGATGATCGCTGGGACACGGTGATGCGCTGTACCGGGCTGGAGGGAGCGCAGCAGTTCTACTATTTCTGCCTGGCCGCATTCCTGGCGGTGGTGTTTACGCTGGCCCTTTCCTCTCTGCTGCACGCTGTGCGTCCCAGACTATGCAGCATGAGCAGGGTTCCTGGTCAGGGGCTCGATGCCCTGCGAGACATGAGCTACTTTCAAGCGGTAAGACGCAGCTTCAAGTCGCGGAGAGCCGATGGCCCATCTGGATGAGACCGTACTGTCGTGGTTCACCGCTATGGTGGGAAAGTGGTCGGTGCTTGACAGAATCCTGATTCTGTTCGCCAATGACTATTTCCCGGTGGTGGCCATCTCTCTTGTGCTGCTCTACCTGTGGTTCATGGGGAAGAATCCGGTGGAGCGGGAGAACAATCAGCGGGCCCTTATCAATGCCGCGGTCAGCATAGGTTCGGCCTGCGGCTTTGTGCTGGCTTTCAGCCACCTCAACTGGCATGGCCACCCTTTCGAGGAGGCGCCTGAACTGATCGACAACGTGAATCGGATATTCTACCCCATTCATGACCCCGCCTTCCCCAGCAACACCTCGGCGGTCACGTTCGCTGCGGCGGCGAGTGTGTGGCAGCGCAATCGCCAGGTAGGGCTGCTGATCCTGGTTCCTGCAATTCTGATGCCTGTGGCCAAGCTGGCGGCGGCGGTGTACTATCCGTCCGACGTGCTGGCTGGGGCACTGCTGGGGATAGCTACCGCCTACTTCATCTCGAACTTGGTGATGCCGTGCTTTGAGCCTTTTGTCAGCCGGGTGTTCATAGTGCTCAGGAGACTCTGCCTGGCCTAGAGCCGCCCGAACCTGAGGCGAAGGGCTGTGCTCATATAGTCCACAATCTCCCTGGCTGAGAACTTCGATGCGCCTTTCCTTGTATCGGTGAACTCGATGGGTATTTCGGTGAATGTGAAGCCTTTTCTGCTCAGTCGGTAGAGGGTCTCCATGCCGATCGAGTAGCCGCGTGAGTAGAACCGGTCGAAGTCCAGGGAGGCCAGGGCGTCGCGGCGGTAGCACTTGTAGCCACCGCACCAGTCACTGATGTGCCAGCCGAGTACCAGCCGACTGAACAGGTTGGCGCCATTGCTGACGATGCGCCTGAG
>QMOF01000189.1 GCA_003650185.1 Chloroflexota bacterium
AAAGATAACAGCCGCCCTCCACCAGACGGCACCCCTGCGGTGGTGAGCCAGCGAGCTGCCGATGGCGGTGACGAAAACGACGGCCAAGCTGGTGCCAAAGGCAAGCTTGACCGCTGCATCAACTGGGACACCAATGCCCGTGAAAATCGCCAGGGTGACCGGGGTCATGATAAAGGAGCCACCCAGCCCCAGGGACCCCTGGGCGAAACCAACCCCTACGCCGGTAGCTAGCAGAATGGCGATATGCGCTGGTCCCAGCACTGCTCTAAGGTCTCAGCCCAGTGAGCGGGCACCGGTTCTTGGGCTTGGGGGGCGGTGGGTGGCTCGGCGGCTGTCCCGCTACCCCTTCCTGGAGAGCACGGACTTGATGGCGCTCTGGATGCCGTCCGCCGTAAGACCGTGCTGTCTCAGTAACTCCTGGGGTTTTCCTGAGTGCGTGTAGGTGTCTGTCAGTGCCACAAAGGACATGGGGACTGGGTCATGCTGCACCACCACCTGAGCTACGCCGCTTCCCAGCCCCCCCTGCCGCAGGTGCTCCTCAGCCGTTACGATTGCCCCCGTCTCTCTGGCCGCCAGCACGATCGCCTCCTCATCCAGTGGCTTCAGCGTTGACATGTTCAGCACGCGGCACTCGATCCCCTGGCCAGCCAGGCTCTCCGCTGCGTCCAGGGCCTCAGCCACCATCAGACCGTTGGCAATGATAGTGGCATCGGAGCCCTGCCTCATGCTGGCTGCTTTTCCCAGGCTGAAACAATAGCCGTCCTCACACACCACCGGAGTGTCCGGTCGACTTAAGCGGATGTAGAACGGTCCGGGGGTCACCGACGCCGCTCTTATCACCTCAGCCGTCTCAACAGCGTCGGCAGGTACCACCACAGCGAAACCCGGTAGGGAGCACGCCAGGGCCAGGTCCTCGATAGCGTGATGAGAGAAACCATCCTCACCTACGGTGACGCCGCCGTGGGTGGCTACGATCTTGACATTCAAGCGCGGCTGCGCCACGCTGACACGCAACTGGTCAAAGCAGCGGGCAGTTGCAAAGACAGCGAAGCTGCTGGCGAACACGATCTTGCCCGAGGCTGCCAGACCGGCCGATATACCCACCATGTTTTGCTCGGCTACCCCGCAGTCGAAGAAACGCTGGGGGAACCTGGCAGCAAAGAGGTTAGTCCTGGTCGACTTGGAGAGGTCAGCATCGAGGACGACGATGTCGGGGTTTTCGTGGCCCAACTCTACCAGCGTCTTCCCGTAGGCTTCCCGGGTGGAAGCCAGCCTCCTCGCCATCACCACTATGCCAGTTCCTCTAGTGCCTTGGCTGCCTGCTCGCGGGTGGGGGCCATACCGTGGAAGTCCGGGTTGTTCTCCATGAAGCTAACGCCCTTCCCCTTGATGGTGTGGGCGATGATGGCTGTGGGCCGCCCTTTGACGCCTTCTGCATGATTGAAAGCGGCCAGTATCTGCCCGATGTCGTGGCCGTCCACCTCCAGCACCTCCCAACCGAAAGCTCGCCACTTCTCCGCCAGCGGCTCGGTGTTCATCACTTCGGAATTCCAGCCGTCTATCTGCTGCTTGTTGTGGTCAATGATGGCTACCAGGTTGTCCAGCCCGAAATGGGGAGCGGCCATAGCCGCTTCCCACACCTGACCCTCGTCACATTCGCCGTCCCCTAGGAGGACGTACACCCGATAGCTTTGCGAGTCCAGCCTGGCTGCCAGGGCGGTGCCGATGCCGAAGGAAAGACCTTGCCCCAGGGAACCGGAGGACATCTCGACCCCGGGCGTCCGAGTCCTGTCTGTATGACCCTGGAGAGGACTGCCCAGCTTTCTCAGACTGGTCAGCTCCGCCACGTCGAAGTAGCCACATTCAGCGAGAGCAGCATAGAGAAGCGGCGCAGCGTGGCCCTTGCTGAGAATGAACCGGTCACGCCCCGGCCAACCCGGTTCCAGAGGGCGATGACGCAGGACTCGAAAGAAGAGGGCTGTAACTATCTCAACCGCTGAGAGGGAGCCGCCGGGATGACCGCTACCCGCTTCAGCGATCATAGTAATAACGTGACGACGCAGATTCTTGGCCATACGTTGCAGGTCTTCGATCTCCGTATCCTGCGGCGCCATAGAAGGCAAAGCCTCGGCCGAACTCAGGACCGCCGAGGCCGACAGGTTGCCCGAACTGCCAGCATGTGCTTCCTTAACCAACTCCGTCCCCCCAACCATAGGATTATACCCTAATACATAAATGCCTGGCAATTCTCGAACGGCCGCCCCTGTCGACCCGGCTCACACCTTCACCTTACCGAACCTCTCCCATTCACTGTAGACACATCCGCAGTATTTCTGGCGATACAGCCCGAGCTCCCGGCTGAGCCTCTGGCTCTCCCTGAAGCTGGACCGCATGTCCTCATAGATGAAGCCCACTCCATGTCTGCCAGCTACCTCTTCACCGACCTGCCTCAGAAGCTCATGGTCCTGGTAAGGGCTAATCAGCAGGGTGGTGCTGAAACCGTCAAAGCCTCTCAGCCTGGCGATCACGGCTGTCATGGACAGGCGGAGCCGGAAACAGTGACCGCAACGCTCGCTCTCGTGCCCCACCACGGCCCGAAAGTAGGCCACCATGTCGTACCCCCCGGAGACGATCAGGGGGATGCCTTCGGCCTGGGCGTAGCTCTGAAGGCTCTGCAACCGCGCCTCGTGTTCCGTGAAAGGGTGGATGTTGGGGTTGTACCAGAAAGCTGTGACATCCAGACCTTGCTGACGCCAGTGTTGGACGCAACAGGTGGCACATGGCGCACAGCAGGTGTGGAGGAGAAGCGATTTCATAGGTTCACCACAGCTTCTGTTGACGGGTGTCTTGCCGGTTGTAGGGCAGCCCGAGGTGCTCATAGGCCAGACGCGTGGCCAGTCTGCCGCGAGGAGTCCGCTCCAGGAAGCCCAACTGGAGGAGATAGGGCTCATAGACGTCCATGATGGTGTCGGCTTCCTCGCTCACTGCGGCAGCAATGGTGTCAAGGCCCACCGGGCCGCCGCTGAACTTGTCCACGATAGCCCTGAGCAGCTTGTGATCTACCTCATCCAGCCCAACGCTGTCCACCTCCAGCTTAGCCAGCGCCTCCGCCGCCACCTCTGCAGTAATTACTCCATCTGCCATCACCTGGGCGTAGTCCCGCACCCGTCTGAGGAGACGGTTGGCCACCCTGGGTGTTCCGCGGGCGCGGCAGGCGATCTCCTCCACCCCACCCTCATCCACCTCCACCTTCAATATCCTGGCCGAGCGCCTGACTATGGCCTGCATGGCCTGCTGGTCGTAGAAGTCGAGCCGGTAGACTGCGCCGAACCTGTCCCTCAGGGGAGGACTCAGCATGGCGAAGCGTGTCGTAGCTCCGATCAGCGTGAACCGAGGAAGATGGAGTCGGAGACTCTTTGCCCCCGGCCCCTTGCCTATGACCACATCCAGGGCAAAGTCCTCCAGCACCGGGTAGAGCACCTCCTCTACCACGCGCGGAAGACGGTGAATCTCGTCGATGAAAAGCATATCGCCTTCCTGGAGATTGGTGATGATGGCGGCCAGGTCACCGGGGCGCTCCACGGCCGGCCCCGAAGTGATGCGTATGTTGGCTCCCTTCTCGCTGGCCACAATGTGGGCCAAAGTCGTCTTTCCCAGACCCGGCGGCCCGTAAAGCAGGATGTGGTCGAGGGATTCCTTCCTGGCCTGGGCCGCAGCAACAGCTATCCTGATGTTCTCTTTGACCTTGTCCTGGCCAATGAACTCGGTCAGGCTCCTCGGGCGCAGGCTGCTGTCAAGCGCCAGGTCCTCTTCTTTCCGCTGGCCCGAGATTATCCGCTCCATAAGACCGCCTTGATTATAGAACAAAAGGCTGGCGAATATAAGTGCCATCTCACCACCCCGATTCGGGGATGGTGCAGACGGCTCGAGCAAGGGCCAGGTTGGGCCTGACAGGACGGACGAAACCTGCCACGTGGTTGCGGTCTCTTTGGCTGGCGCGGTCCGCTGCGCCTCACCCACCCCACCCAGCCAGGGCGGCACAGCAGGCTGACGCATAACGAGGGAAATCCACCCATACTCTACGAGGCGGGGCCGTGACGGAGCAACCGGTAGCGCAGGCCGCTAGGGTAAGGACCTTACCTGGATGGTCTGCTCGCGGCCTGGCCCCACAGAGATGATGCTGGCAGGGCAGTTCATGGCTGCCTCCAGCCTCTCCACGTAGGAGCGCGCTGCCGGTGGAAGGTCTTCGAACCGGCGCACGTGGCTTGTGGAGCATTGCCAGCCCGGCAGCTCCTCATAGACAGGGCGGCACCTCTCCAGTACCGCGGAGGAAGTGGGGAACTGGTCGGTGACCTCGCCGTCGATCTCGTATGCGGTGCAGACCTTGATGGAAGCGAAAGAGTCCAGCACATCGAGCCTGGTTATAGCAATACTGGTCAGACCATTGAGATCGGCACTGAAGCGCGCGGCCACTGCGTCGAACCAGCCACACCGCCTTGGCC
>QMOF01000190.1 GCA_003650185.1 Chloroflexota bacterium
CCCTCGATCTGGAACTTCCTGACCTGGCCCGCTTCGCTGAGCGTCTCTTCTATGGTGAACGACTCGACCGTCCCCGAACCACCGGCCGACGGCGATACATCCTGGTCGAAGGCAAAGGCCGCCCACTGCTGACCTTCCGCTGGTGCGGTCCCTCCATTCTCAGTCTCAGAGTCCGTGTCCCCGTTTCCGCCGCACCCGGCAGCGAGCCCCACCATAAGGACAACGGCCACCGCAAGAAACGCCATCTTCCTCATAGTTACCTCCGCAAGCTTGAATTCTGTCTACCCAGCGACCCGGGCTCAGGGGGGTGGAAAGGCTGCCCTATTTGTACACCAAACGCCGCCGCCGGTCAACATCCCCACCTGCCTCACCTGAAACGTTTCGCCAGAGACACGTCCCTCTCTGCCACGTGAAGCTGTCACCTGGCCAGGCCTTCTCTCTCCAGCCTGTCCAACCAGTCTGCCGACTTCAGCTCCCTCTCCAGGAGGTACCGCACGTATCTTCGCATTATCAGCTTGATATTGGCGGAGAGATCGGCCGACAAGCGCAACCTGTCCACCTCCGCATAGCCACTGCGTTGCAGGAAGCGCAGCACCTTCAGTGCGTCCAGCGAAAGACGGTCCACCATCAGGGCTTGGCCGCCGCAGCCGGAGCAAAGCACCCCTCCACCGTCCGGCGTGAAGTAATGCTCTCCTGGTTCGATGGCGGAGTGGCACGCTACGCAGTGGTACAGCTCAGGTTCGTATCCCAGCCGCCCAAACAGGTGCATCTCGAAGCGACGGAGAACGAGGTCGGTGTGGTGTGCTCGACACAGCCATTGCAGCGTGTCCGCCAGGAGCTTGAAAAGCGGATAGTCCTCTTCTCCCTCCGGAGTGAGTCGGTCAACCAGCTCGGCCACATAAAGGGCCGAGGAGCTACGCCAGAGATTGTCACGTAGAGGGACAAAGCTGTTGATGGCCTGGCTTTGGCTGATGATGTCCAACCCCTTGGATCGGGCCAGCAACATCTGAGCGTGGACCAACCATTCGACATGCCCGCCAAGCTTGCTTCTGGAACGCCGTACCCCCCTGGCCACCGCCCTGATCTTGCCCAGATGGGGCGTGTACAGCGTGACAAGACTATCGGCTTCGCCGAGATCAATCTTACGCAGGACAACAGCTTCAGTGCTGTAAAGGCG
This sequence comes from Chloroflexota bacterium, assembly GCA_003650185.1. Taxonomy (GTDB): domain Bacteria; phylum Chloroflexota; class Dehalococcoidia; order UBA2247; family RBG-13-53-26; genus B9-G15. The sequence continues at coordinate 1,178 of QMOF01000190.1, forward strand.
AGGGTTACTCACGGCGAGCGCACATACTGACTGGTTCGCTTGTCCTCCAGGCGATGCTCCTCCCCGGGAATACCTGGTCCAAGCTAGCGGTAGAGCAAACGCCTTTCCCTGAAACGCCCCCCGGCACGCGCGCCCCTGGAAAACAGGGCTAGGTTACTTCCTGCCTTCCCTCGAGGGCTCGGGTCAAGGTGACTTCGTCAGCATATTCCAGGTCGCTGCCAAATGGAAGCCCCCTAGCGAGGCGTGTGATCTTCACCCCCAAAGGCGCCACCAGCTTCTGCAAGTACATGGCCGTAGCCTCGCCTTCCAGGTTGGGGTTGGTCGCCAGAATGACTTCCTCCACACAGCCACCCTCGAGACGGGCCAGCAGCTCCTTTATCCTCAGGTCGTCAGGGCCCAGCCCATCCATCGGGGATATAGCACCATGAAGCACGTGGTACAGGCCGTTGTACCCCCGGGTGCGCTCGAGAGGCAGGACGTCCAGGGGTTTCTCGACCACGCATATCTTGGAATGGTCGCGCTGCTCATCCCGGCAGATCGCACACGGATCAACCTGGGTGATGTTCTGGCACACGGAGCAGAAAATGACCTTCTCTTTGACAGCCGTGATGGCCTCAGCCAGGCCCCTGACTTGGTCTGCAGAGCTCTGAAGCAGGAAGTAAGCCAGCCGCTGTGCACTCTTGGGACCGATTCCGGGCAGTCTGTGCAGCTCCTCGATCAGGCGCGCCATCGGCTGTACGGTAGCAATGAAGTCGGCGCCCAAAGCCAACCTCTACATCAGCCCTGGAATATTGAGACCACCGGTCAGCGACCCCAGGCGGTCTTGGGCCATCTCCTGAGACTTCCTGATAGCCTCGTTCACCGCCGTCAGCACCAGGTCCTCCAGCAGGCTGATGTCGTCCAGGTCAACTGCCTCAGGCGAGATTTTCACGGAGTGGACATTCTGATGTCCATCGACTACCACAGTCACGGCCCTACCACCAGCACTCCCCTCCACCTGCGTGTTGCCCAGCTCCTCGTGCGCCTTGGCCAGTTTTGCCTGAAGCTCCTTCACCTGTCGCATGATCTGCTTGTTCATCTATTCCCTCCTGTCACCTTCGGCTCCTCCACCACACTGGTTACCCTGCCGCCCATTTGAAGAGCAGCCTTGACCAGGTGCCCTTCCATGGGCCGTTGCCCGGCCTTCTGCCGGAGGACGCAGCGTACCTTGTTCGGCGTGCCGAACTTCTCAGACAGCTTGGCCTCCACCATACGGCGGTACTTCGGGTCCTCAATCTTCTCTTTATGGAAGGCATACTTGAAGGCCACCACCAGCGTATCATCCTCCACCTCGACCGGTTCAGACACACCCCTGAGATAGGCATCGAGGTTGCCGCTGGAGCCGACACCCCGCAACGTTGCCACGAAGTCACTCCAATGAGCCCGAACACGCTCCAGACCAGACCCCGCACCAGGTCCAGCGGCGTACTCCGCCGGCGGCTGTGCCTTTTCGCCGGCAGGCTCGGGGCCGGTGGAGCGGCTCTGGCGCCTGGTGGGCACGGCTGACGTCGCAGAGGCAGCCCCCCTAGCAGCAGACGACCCTCTCTCTCCAGGTAGGACAGCCTCCACAAAGGCCAGCTCCAATGGCAAGGCTGAGTAGTCCCTGGCGCGGAAGTCTATCTGTCCGAACAGTCTCAGCGCCTTAAGGATGTGCTCAGTCGTTACCTTGGCGGCCAGCTCCTTTACCTCGGCTATCTCCTCTTCTCCGAGATCAAGCGAGGCTTCCGCTCCCGACCTGGCCAGCAACACATTCCTCAGATACTCCACCAGTGCCCGGTTGAATTGCGACAGGTCCATGCCGTCGCTGACCACGCTGCTTATGACGCCCAACCCGCTGGCGATGTCTCCGTCAACAATGTGCTCTACCAGCTCCTTGACACGGAAATCGCTGGTGATGCCGAGCATCTCCTCCACCTGGGGTACAGTGATCTGGTTGCCGTAGTAGACCGCCAACTGCTGCAACACGTTCTCCGCATCCCGGAGGCTACCGGATACGCTCCTGGCGATCAGTCTCAACCCCTGAGGCTCAAGGGCAATACCTTCCTGCTGACAGATGTGACTCAGCTTGCTGACCACTGCCTCATGCGATAGCCTGCGGAAGTCAAACCTCTGGCACCGTGACAGGATGGTCGTCAGCAGCTTGTGGGGTTCGGTAGTAGCTAGAATGAAGATAGCATGGGGGGGTGGCTCTTCCAGCGTCTTGAGCAGCGCATTCGACGCCACATCGGTCAGCATGTGGACTTCGTCAATGATGTAGACCTTGTATCGCGCCCTGTTGGGAGCGAACTTGACCTTCTCCCGCAGGTCCCGAATGTCGTCGACACCACGATTGCTGGCTGCATCAATCTCTATTACGTCCAGAGCTGTGCCGTGATTGACGGCTTCGCACATCTCACACGCGTTGCACGGCTCTCCCCTCCCATTTGCGAGGCAGTTCACCGCCTTGGCCAGGATACGCCCCGTGCTGGTCTTACCCGTGCCACGCGGCCCACAGAAGAGGTAGGCATGGCCGACACGCCCTATCTCCAGGGCGTTCCGCAGAGTCTGGGTGACATGCTGCTGGCCTGCCACCTCGGCCAATGTCTGTGGGCGCCACTTGCGATAGAAGACGTCAGACGCCATCGCTACTCCCGGTCTCAGGGCCTCTCGCCTCGACCCGGGACAGCACCCTCTCCTCTATAGCCCTCATCTGGCGTTCTCGCTCCGGCCGGTCATGGTCATAACCAAGAAGATGGAGTGTCCCGTGTGCCACAAGCAAAGCTATTTCGGTCTCTATTATATGCCCTTTCTCTTGCGCTTGCTCTGCCGCCCGCGGGTAGGAGACGACTACCTCGCCCAGTCGGACCAGGCCGTCCGGTGGCATAACGAAAGGCGGCGACTCACCGTCACTCCTCTCTTCGGTCAGGGCAAACGAGAGCACATCGGTCGGCTCGTCCACCCCGCGGTAGTCCCGATTGAGCTTGCGCACGGTCTCATCATCCGTGATGAATATGCCCATCTCCACGTCGCGGTCGACCGCTGATTGGGAAAGAGCGCACTCCACCACCCACTGCAGCCACGACTCCCTCACCCCCCCCTTGAACCTCTCGTCGACCTGGATTCCCAGTCTCATCGCACCGCCAACAGTTTAGCTGAAATCTGTGAACCTTGGAAGTACGTTTACATGCCCCGGCAAACGACCGGCTTGCACCTCCGGCTAGTGTCCGCTTGTCATCCTTCTTACTTTGCCCCTCTTTTGGCCCCCTCTGATCCCCAGGGCGCTCCACCCGGGAGAGTATGCA
>QMOF01000191.1 GCA_003650185.1 Chloroflexota bacterium
GAACCTCAGGATAGGCGCGGAGACCCGACGAGGAAGCTTGGAGAGCAACAGTCCCCACCAGGGAAAACCGAAGAACATTGATATGCCCACCACGCGCTCCACGTTGAGGTGCGGTTTGACCAGTTTCATCAGGAATGCGTGGTCGAACTTGTACACGTGGTCGTGTGGCACCTGCCATACTTTCTTATCGTCCGCGCGTCCCTTGTAGACGACTTCTATCAGCTTGACAAGGCGTCTGCCCAGCTTGAAGCTGAGGCTTTCATAGTTGGCCACGGTGATCACTGCTTTTCCGCCTGGCTTGAGTACTCTGGCAATCTCATCCACGGCCCTGTCCGGATCGGGGAAGTGGTCGATTGCCCCCTTGCAGAATACTTTGTCGAAGCAGGCTTCCTTGAAAGGCAGACGCTCGCCAGCGCCTCGAACTAGCCTGATCTCGAACCCGCTGTCGCTTATATGTTTTCGAGCAAAGGCGATCATCTTGTTGGAGAGCTCCAGGCCGTAGCATCTCGCCTTCCTCCTGGCCAGCTCTATATCATCAAGGGCTCTTCCACAGCCGATATCCAGGATGGTTTCGTCTTCGCGTGCTGACACCGCATCGACGGTGGCCTGATTCATGCGTTGGAAAAGGAAGTCCAGGTCGGGATAGATGATCTCCGGAATCACATGGTGGTCATCCCAAGCCAAATCAAACTGGCCCTTGGCGACGCCCTCGTTCTTGTCCTGGGTCATTCTCTGATCAACAACTCAGCGGTGGTGGCACTCCTGGCTTCCACGGTGCGCGCCGTCTGCTATGACGGACGGCATCGTTCATCCCGGTGAAACCGAGGCCGGCCTTCAAGGTGCCACATCACATCTTGGGTAAGAACCGAATACCTTGACCATTGAGGTCCTGGCTCTAATCTTCTCCAGCACCTGGCTGATGGTAGGGTCCTGTCGGTGTCCTACCAGATCGACGAGGAAGATGTACCTTCCCAGGCTTTCTTTGGTGGGGCGGGATTCTACCTTAGCCAGGTTGATGTTGCAGTCGGCGATCTCCTTCAAAACGCCGAACAGCAGCCCGGGGCGATCTTCATCGAAGGAGAAACAGAGAGAGGTCTTGTCGCGGCCGGTCGGTGGATGATCATCCGGAGCCAGGACGACAAACCGGGTAACGTTTGGAGAGCGGTCCTGGATGTTCCTGGCCACAACCTGCGCTCCATACAGTTCTGCTGCCCGCTCTGTGCCTATGGCAGCAGCAGGGATGGATGAGGACATCATCTGCTCTACCGCCGCGGTTGTGCTGAGAGCTGCAGCCATTTGGGCCTTGGGAAAGCATCGTTCCAGAAACCGGCGGCACTGGGCCAATGCCTGGGGGTGGGAGAAGATGACCTCTGCATTGACAGCCTCGGTGCCCGGCTTGACCAGCAGGTGGTGCTCGATGGGAAGGGTCAATTCGCATCTGATGCGGAGCTTGGATTCGTGAATCAGGAGATCCAGCGTATCAGTGACTGACCCTTCCAGGCTGTTTTCAATAGCCACCACCCCTTCCTCGGCCAAACCTGTATCCACAGCAGCAGCTACAGCCGGAATGCTATAGAAAGGAACAAGCTCAGCCGCAGGGTCATACTTCAGGGCAGCTTCCTCGGTAAAGGTACCGGGGGGTCCCAGATAAGCGATCTTCTTGGCCATGTTTAGCTGCCAGCCAGCACTGCGCGCAGGTCCTGCTCTGTGTCTATTTTGGTCACCGCGAGCACGCGGTCATCGGCATGAAGGACGGTGTCTTGCGCAGGCAGCTTGATATCCTCGTCCTTGATCACCAGGATGAGCAGACTTCCAGGTGGTAGGGGAATGTCTTTCACCTTCTTTCCCACTGCTGGGGACCCGGCGGAGATCTTGACCTCTATCAGTTCCAGTTTGGTTTTCCTCAGCTCTAGCAGATGGACCACCGGGTAGGCAGGCACTTCCTGTCCAATGTACTCAAGAATAAGGTTTGTGGAGCTGATGGTGACATCAATGCCCAGCTTCTTGAAGAGAGCTTCGTTCTTCGGGTTGCTGATGCGCGCGATGATACGTGGTACGTTGAACTTGTGTTTAGCTACCTGACAAGCTACTAGGTTGTCTTCGTCTTCATCAGTTACAGCCACCAGGAGGTCGGCTCGCTCAGTCCCGGCTTCCTCCAGAACTGCGGTCTCGCAACCGTCCCCCTGCATGCAGATGCTGCCGAGTTCCTCCTCGATCCGCTCCACCTTGACCGTGTCCTTCTCGATAACCAGGACCTCATGGCCCTGGCTCAGCAGGGCCTTAGAGAGATAGTAGCCGAGCCTTCCGCCACCGACGACGATGATGTACACTACTTGGCCCCCCGCATCAGCCTCTCCTTGAGCAAGTCTGCGAAGAAAGTCGTTGGGCTGATGGCCTCCAGTCCCAGCGTTCGGTAGAGCTCTTCACGGAGTGGGTCGTAGATGCGGCAGATAACTCTGTCGACGTTGAAGATGTGCTTGGCGATCTGGGCAGCCATGACATTGCGGTTATCTCCCTGAGTCAGGGCCAGGAAAGCTTCCATCTCTTCTATCCCTGCCTTTCTAAGCGAGTCCTCGTCAGTGCCATCGCCAAGCAAGGCCGTGCCTTTGAAGGAGGGGGCAAGCTTGCGGAAACTCGCGGAGTCGATGTCGAGTATAGTCACATCGTGACCCTCGCTGTCCAGTGAGGCGGCCAAGTATGCCCCCACCCGGCCACATCCCATGATAAGCACCTTCATTGCTTTTCGTCGGTCACAAGCGGTTGCCTCAGCAATAGCACTCGGCAGGGAGCGTTTCTCAGTACATACCTTACGACTTCGCCCAGGTCAAACTGACCGAAGCGTTTACGGTATCCCGTGCCCATGAGAATGAGGTCAACGCCACGTTCCATCGCCTCGTCTATTATGGCTGGCCCGATCTCTCGCGTCTGAAGCAAATCCGTCTCTACTGCACAGTCCCGAGCCTGAGCCACCTCCTCAGCGTCGGATAGTATCTTCTCTGCCATTTCCGTCTCTGGCTCCAACTCTGCGTCCAGCGGAAGAGACCGCTTCACCTGGATGGCATAGACGACGTATATCTTGCCCTTGACTTCCTTGGCGAGCCAACAGGCCAGCTCTATAGCTTCCTTGTCTGCGCCTGCGCCATCTCCGCTCAATGGCACCAGTATTTTGGGAAACTTCATCGGCTCCACCCCACTCAGGCTCTCCCGAAGCTAAACATCCTCGAAATTATATCAGCAACAATTCACCCTGCAAACGTCTCTTGCTCGTATTTGACCAAGACATCCGGGTGTCCGGCTGGAGATCTGGGCTTTGCCTCCAGGCTGAGGCAGGTGAGCAAGCACACAGGATCTGCCGATCCTGGACTTGTTAACCGATCGGGGAGAAGCTATCATTAGTAGCAGGTCATGCCCCTGTAGCTCAGGCGGATAGAGCACCAGCCTCCGGAGCTGGGTGCGGGCGTTCGAGTCGCCCCAGGGGCGTTTATCTGCAGTTGGGGCAAGTATCAAAGAAGCCCTCTGGCAAGTTGAGCTTGTTCCTGATGTACTCGAGTTGTTTCTCAGGTGCGAAGTAGTTCCCACACACCTTGCACTTCTGCAGCTTGAACTCAACGTTCCAGTTGTGAATCACTCTGGTGCCGTCCCTGTCTTCCATCTTTATGCAATTGGTGGGGCAGACAAAGGCACAGGAGCCACAGCCTATGCAGTCTGGAGCCGTCTCCAGGAACGGCGGAGCCACCTGGCGGTTCACCCCCCGGTTGACGAGGCTGATAGCGCTGGTGCCCACCACCTCGCGGCAGGCACGAACACATAGTCCGCACAGGATGCATTCTTCGTTCTCCAGATACTCCGGCCTGAACGAGGGCTTGTCGACGCCCAGCTTCCGCGCCAGGTCTTCTATCAGCTTCACTCGTGAGCACCTGGCCAGGAGCAACTCTACCAGCATCCTGCGGTTGGCTAGCACCCGTTCGCTAGCAGTGTTCACCACCAGGCCCTCTTCAACAGGGTAGAGGCACGAGGCGACCAGCCTTGTCTGGCCGTTCTTGCTTATCTCCACCAGGCAGAGTCGGCAAGCACCATATGGCTCGACTCCCTCGTTGTAGCAGAGGGCCGGTATGTCAATGCCGTTGTCCCTGGCTACCTCCAGGATGGTCTGGCCCTCTTCGGCTCGAAACTGGCGGCCGTCGATCGTCAAAGTGACCATGGCGTCATTTCACTCCTATGGCGCCCAGCTTGCAGATGTCATAGCAGGTGCCGCATTTGATGCACTTGCTCTGGTCCAGGACCACTGGCTTCTTCTTGGCTACGAACGTGATGGCGTCGACCGGGCACGGCTCCACGCACAGACCGCATCCGGGGCACTTTTCCTCGATGATATAGTAAGTGATGAGTTCCTTGCATACCCCTGCTGGGCAACGCTGCTCCTTGATGTGCGCCTCGTATTCGTTTCGGAAATAGCGAATCGTGGTCAGTACCGGGTTAGCAGCCGTTCCACC
>QMOF01000192.1 GCA_003650185.1 Chloroflexota bacterium
GCCCTATTACACCGGGCAGACCGAATACCCGCATATGGAGCCACCTCCATTGATCTTTCTCATCCGGAGAATGGCCCCTATTCTACCTGTCTACTGTCTCACATGTATCTGAACGAGCTCAGTAACAGGCGCAGGCTGTCGCCTCCGATGGCAGGGGGACCATTCGGCGCTAGCGTTACACTGCGAAGAACGGCTTCTCGCGCTGCACTTCGCCCAGCCCAGCGATGACCACCTTCGACAGGCAACTCTGGCACAGGGAGTAGTACCGCACACCGTCTTCCTGCGGGTCTATCACGGCACCGACCTGGTCCCGCATCCTCTGGTACAGGTCGACGTCTACCTCACACTCGAAGACGCTCTTCTGCACGCGGTACCCGAACCCCTCCAGCGTCTTGCCGACCCTGGTCCGCCTCCTGTCATCAGGTATATCATAGCAGACTACAATGAACATCGGCCTCAGCCTCCTGTACGACACCGGGATGGACAGGGCAAAGGGCAGTGCTCCGTGTGATGTAACGTGGCCGACACATGACTGCGCATCTGTGACCTACTTCACCAGGAACGGCCTGTACAGGGGCTGCTTGCCGCTGATAACGCGAGCTATCTGCCTCGCCTGGAGCTCAAAGCAGCGCCTGTAGGTGGCCCGGGTCTTCGTGTTGGGATCGATCACCTCCGTCTGCACTCTCTCCTCGTAATGGTGCAGGAAGGTCTTGATAGCCTCGCCGGTAAGTCTGACCATTCCACCCCGCTCCTGGGACGGCTCGAAGTCCTTTCCGGTAAGAATGCGGTTGTTCACCACTCTCAGCACCACGGAGTCAACGATAACAGACCGGAACTCCTCCATGAGGTCGAGGGCCAGGCTCGGCTTGGAGTATTCGGTGCTATGTAAGAAGCCCAGGAATGGGTCAAGGCCGACAGTCCGTATGGCAGCCTGGACACCATACACCAGCAGGGTGTAGCCGAAGCTGAGCAGGGAGTTGACCGGGTCACGAGGTGGCCGCCGTTGCCGTACTCGGAACCCGAGGTCCTGTTTCAACACCGACCTGAAGGCGGCATAGTACAGTGTGCTGGCATAGCCTTCTATTCCCTGGATGCTGGCTACATCTCGGGCCTGGTGGAGTCTGTCGATGCTCTCCTGGAGGCCATCGACAGCGGCACGGAGGTCCATGCCTTCTCCTTCTCTGGCATACCGCATAAGGAGGGTGCGTGCGTTGGAGAGCTTACCGAACACCATCTGCCTGGCGAGGGCCACCTTCAGCGTCTCGTTGCAGGTGGCACGGAACTGCTCCTGGCGCAGCAGGCCGAACCTGGACTCGGTGGAGAAGAGCCGTCCATGATACTTGCCGGTGCGGGAGCAGAAGACGCAGTCTATGCCCTGGTCGAGAAGGTAGTTGATGACAGGGGTAGTCAGGTTGATGTTGCCGAAGACGACAACCTGTTCCACCTTGGTCACAGGCACCTTCTGCAAGACCTTCCTGTCCTTGCTGACGACGAAGGTCTGGTTATCCTTGCGCAGGGTGGCTCCCTGCTCCACGAGATAGAGGACCGGCATCCCGGAGCCTCCTGGTCTGCCCCATGCCCATGGTAGTCTTGGCACCGGTGCCGGAGTAGAAGGCGAAGTCGGCCAGGGCATTAAGGGCCTTGACTGCCTCCTGGGGCACCTCGTCGGCTATCTCGACGGTGCACTCTCCCTCGAACCCAGTCTCCTGGTAGGAGCCGAAGTGCAGGATTCTGGTCTCCAGCTTGTAGCGGCCAATACGGGAGCCTTTGTCTGCCAGCGAGGCCAGGTCGCTGCTCAGCTTGAGAGGAGAGAAGGCCTGCCATCTGGCCAGGTAGCTGGAGAAGAGGAGGCGTGGCTCGGGAAAGAGGACATTCCGCTTTCCGGCGGAGCGGAAGGCGGTGGGGGAGAAGAACCTCAGATGGAGCCTGCGCTCGGGAAGGGCGTGGGAGAGGAGGGTGTCGAAGTCCTGGCAGTTGCACCAGGGGGACTGCCCCGGAGTGGTGAGCACCTCATTCAACGTCAGCGGGGCGGTATCCAGGCGCAGGCTACGGTCGGCTGCCTTCAGAAGGGCATCCAGGAGATGGGCAAACAGCTCCTCCTGGAGGACGGTGAGGCGTATCCAGTAGGTCTGGCCGGCAGTGAGTTTCAGCCCGGAGCGCTGATGCTGGAACCTGCCCTGTAGAGGGGAAAGGGTAAAGGGTTTGGGCCCTTCGAGGTCATGAAGGCGCTGGGCCACGGTGGGATTGGCCTGGCGCAGCAGGTCCAGGAAGAGGGCATAAGCATGATAGCCGCGGGTCGGGGAGATGAGGGCATCTTCCTCTGGTTTGAAGTTGACGATGATGGAATAGAGCATAACCTTGCCTCAGGCACAGAAGGTCTCATTCAGGGCAACGAGGTCAGATGTAGCGTGGCGCGATGCCATTACAGCTCCAGATCGGGAAATCTGGGTATCTTCTCTTCCTCCAGGGGAATGAAGTCCATCACCACGCGGAGAAGCTCCCGGTACCTTTCCTCTCTTACAGATTTATCTCCGTGGGCAAGTATAGAGTCGTTGCGCTCACCAAGCAAAGCCTTGAGGTCGTGCTCGTACCGGTCCAGGAAGCGAGCGCCCAGCCCATCGCCCTGCTCGGCCAGGAGGCGGTAGCAGGCGTATAAGGGTATCCTGAGCCTGCCTTTGTCATCCGAGTACCTGGCCAGGTACTCGGCGCGCAAGGTGGCAGGAATGGCCTGGGGAGAAGCAGACGACGGCTCTATCTGGTAGGCTGCTCTGAGCCGGTCCTGCGCCGCCTTCTCTATGGCCCGGTAGAGGCGGGCCACGGCGTCGTCGTACTTGTTCTCCAGGTCGGCCCTCCTCATGGCGTTGGCTACCAGGTCATAGACCAGCAAGCCCTTGTCTTTTCCTTCAGTGAGCTGGCTGAGAAAGGAGAAGTTCTGGTCTAGCTGGCCCACCTTCCGCTGGAGGGAGTCGCTGCTGGAGGCCATCAGACGGAGGTCCCGGAGGCCGCGCCCAAGCAGGTGGTGGGCCTCTTTGTGTTTGAACCTGTCCCACAGATCATAGGCATGGACTATCCCGGACCACGTTTCGTAGAATGGCCTCTGCTGGGGGCTGACCTTGGAGCAAATGTCGTCCAAGACCATTTTGGCGGCGGCATAGCGTGCCGCGTTAAAGAGAAGGTTGGCCTTCTTCCTTTCGAAGACGGCCATGTCGTCCCAGGGGTTGTCCACATACCACATCCTCTCCTTGCCGTCGAGCACCACGCCGATGCCGCCCTTGTCTCGCTCCACGCCGCCGACATAGGAGTAGCTGCAACCGAGGTCGATGGTAGCCAGCACCAGGGCAGCAGACATGGTCTTGGTGCCGCCGGTATAGTCTACAACTAGGTCGCGAGGCTCAATTCTCCAGGTCTGGAGCTTCTGCGGGAGCTGATCCAGCAGAGTCTTGTAGCATTCCCACAGTAGCTCTGCCGAAGGGGTGATGATCTGGTCGAAGCCTTTCAGTTCGAAGTCAAGGGCCCTGATGATGGCGGGCACTCTCTCTTTGGTCTCGGGCGAGAGAAAGAAGATGACACAGGAGGGCCTGGTCTGCTTCAAGGTGTAGACTATCGCCTCGGAAGTACTGCCTACGGAGATGAGCATGGCTCTGGTCATAGGTGTGCCTCCTTGCTATAGGACAGAGCCACCAGCGGGCGTGCCAGGCTGGCCAGGGATACGCACGCGGCTAGATGGTTGTCCCCAACTCGGGGAGCTTCATGGGTACAGGCAGCGCGAAACCGTACTGGACAACATGGGGCTGCGAGACACTGATATGAGATACCAGTCGCCCGTAGAAGTCGCGGCAGCACGGATCATAGAAAGTGGAGCCGGCTTCGAACATGAGGAGCGGTCTCTTGAAGGCCATATCCTCCTGGGAGTATTCCTCGCCCATCTTGCCGTACTTGACCAGACAACGCCAGTTCCCGGTGGTGGGGTCATGGCGGGCCGGTACAAAGTTGGAGAGCGAAATGAAGCCGTTGGCATCCTGTGGCGACGGGAAGCCGGGGAAAGACTCCAGGGTGAGGTGTTTCACCTGGCCGTAGCCCACGGACTTGCGCTTGCCGTAGCCTGCGTCACGCAGGTACTCAAACAGGCGCTGCGCTGTATCGAGGAAGCCCTGCTCCAGTTTGAGATATACAGTCACTGTGTCCCAGTAGAACTCTTCGAAAGGGAAGAGCTGACCTTCTTCGCCGGTGGTACCGGTAAGGCGGCTGATCTGGTTCTTGAGAGTGACGCGCCTCTGTTCAGCGATTCTCTGCTGCTGAGGTCCTTGTGGCAAGTCGCCGATCTCCTCTCCCTTGATAGCCTGGGCGAACTGTTCAGGGGACAGATGAGTAACCGCCTTTGTCTTCTTGCCCCGGTCGAAAGCTTCTTTCTGCTGCTGGAGGGAGGGGCTGCCATGCTCAGGCGACGGTGGCAGCAGCGGCCTGGGCAGGAGGTCGCCCGGAAAGC
>QMOF01000193.1 GCA_003650185.1 Chloroflexota bacterium
GCCTCGGGAAACGCCTGGTAGCCACTCATGTAGTCGACGCCCAGGGCATCAGCCCAGGCTGCTATGAGCCAGTCTGGCAGGCGATGTAGCAGGTCTGCTCCCTGGTGTTTCGCCCAGGAAGGCACCGGGGCCACCTCAAGACCACCGACCAGGGTACCCCAGGCAGGGCTACTGGGGCTACCCCATGCTTCCGGCATGTGCTGAGCGTGCGGGCCAAAGCAGATAGACACCTGGAGGAGGCTATCCTCTCTTCAGTGGCTGAGGGTACGTCAACCCCGAGCGCTCAGGGTTGGGCTGGGCCTGGGGCTCCAGCGTAGGCAAGCCTTCGGGCTCGACCCAGGGTTACCCTCTCTGCCAGACCAGGGCTCAGGGTGACCCTCAGCTACCTGGTAGCTTTGAGCGCTGGCCGCTTCAGGAACAGCTCTCTCAAGCGAGCGTTCGGCCTTGGCTTCCGAGGGGCTCGCGGGTTGGAGCACAAACAGGCAGCGAGCATCCATTTTCACCTTGGGAGGGAGCCACGCGAGCAAGCCTTCCCTGGTAGTATATGGCCCAGCGCGAGGCTCAGACCGTGGTACTTCGCCAGACGAGCCGAGGGTGTCGCGAACCCCTTCTGAGGTCTCGGCCAAGCTGCGTGCTGTTCCTTCGACCTCTAACCATCTGACTTGGGCGAGAGCCGACGGCACTGGGGATCTCTAACCCATGTTTGACAAGCAGAGCGCGTTTTATGTCTAGTCTAGCTTTGAGATTTGCGGAGCTCACGCCTGGGCCTTTTCGAAGTGTAGTGACAGCGATACTGTATCGTCCAGCAACAACCCCAGAGTAACGATCCATCCTCTTGCCCCTACCTTCAGCACTCTTGGGGATGCTGAGTCCAAGGAGCCTGTTCTCACTACGACTGGACTGAGGGAACGATCAGGGGAAATACTGACCACCAGCCGCTACTTCGCGGATTGCGGTGGCGAGCTTGTCGGGGGTCTTCTTGCGGACGTAACCGTCCGCTCCAGCACGCTGGGCTCTGAGTACATAGCTGTTGTTTCCATATATAGAGAAGATGACCACCTTCGTCTGCGGTGATCCTTCTTTTACCCTCGGTGTAACCTCAAACCCGGTCATGTCACCCAGCATCAGGTCCAGCACCAGGACCTCGGGCTTGACCTCATTTACCAGACATATAGCCTCATTACCATTACTCGCCTCACCTACTACGGTGAAGTCAGGCTGATCCTCGAGCAAGAGCCTGACAATCTGCCTGACAGTGGCCCTGTCCTCAGCCAGTACTATGGTAGTCATCCGCTAACCTTGACCTCCGTGCTGCTATTATGGATGGTCGCCATGCCATTTGTAATGGGTAATCGCACCCAATTTGGCCGGGCGCTTGCCTCAACGACTAGGGCATGCTCCGAGCAAATCGTCATCAAATATCCAGCGGTAAGATGCCCCTCTGCAGAGCATACCGCAGCAGGTCTATCTGGGTGCGCAGGCCAAGTTTACGCATGGCATTGGCACGGTGTGTCTCAACAGTGCGCCGACTGATGAACAGGCGCTCAGCGATCTCGGCGTTGGTGTAACCATGAGCTGCCAGCTGCAGTACCTCCCGCTCCCGGCTGCTGAGCGAGTCATACGGGTCCGATTCAGCAGTCTCCATCTTCTCCAGAAAAGCGTCGACCACTATGTCCGAAACTGGGCCTCCCAGGTAGCGTCGCCCGGCAGCCACTTCCCGAACCGCCTGCACCAACTCCTCCGCTGCCGCTTTCTTGACTACGTAGCCTCTCGCTCCAGCCTGTAGTGCCTTCACGATATGGCCCTTACCACTGTACATCGAGAGAATGATGACGGCCGTTCCCGGAGAGAGGTCTTTCACCTGGCGGGCCACCTCAATTCCACTGATATCATCCATCATCACATCCAGTACCAGGACCTCGGGCTTCAAATCGCTGACCAGCCGTATGGCCTCCAGTCCGCTGCCCGCCTCTCCCACGACGGTAAAGTCCGGTTCATTCTCAAGCAGGCCACGCAGACCCTGCCTGACGACAGCATGGTCGTCGGCAAGCACGATGGTTGGCACGCTGCTTTTCCTTCCTGCACCCTCAGTGTTATCGCCATCCACGGACTTCGACTCAACAAGGATTGAGCCACCCCCACCAATGTAACGCGCTCCGTGGCCACACTGAGTTGCAGGCACTATTCTACAGCATTCCTTGCCGCGGAGAAAAGGCAGCCTCGTGGCCGACTGTTCTGAAGGCACTTTCAGGCTTACGTGTGACAGGGCGATCCAAATCGCGACCTGCGGTGGGTCCCACAAGTCGCGCAACACACCACGCTCAGGCAGCGATACCAGCCCAGCCCGCCTCCTGTCCCCATCCCCCCACGGTGACCTTTCACTTCTAAAGTCGTTCCTCACGTACCCATGTACAGCGCCTCTTCTGCGGACCGAAGAAACAGGTCTGACCACCACCGAATGTCGCGTCTCCTGACCAGACTCCGAAGTCCTCGCATTCGCAATCTACGCTCGCTAGCGGGCATACCATGTGCTCGGTAAAGTGCGTTTGCCACGCCGTCAATATCGTGCGGGTTAACGGTCAGGGCCTTTCCCCGCATCTGGCTGGCTGCCCCGGCAAATTCACTCAACACAAGGACGCCGTCATTGTCAACGTTGGCAGCACAGTATTCCTTTGCCACCAGATTCATGCCGTCCTTTACTGGAGTGACGAGTGCTACGGCCGCAGCGCGATAAAGTGCCACCAGCTCAGGTCTATCCAGGGTACCGTACATGTAGTGGACTGGAGTCCAGCCTGGTGTGCCAAGGCTCTCATTTATCTGGCGGACCAGGTCATCCACCTCAGCTCTAACCGCCCGATACTGGGGTATGTGATCCCGGCTGGGTACCACTATCTGGACCATGGTGACCCTGCCACGAAGGTGGCTGAATCGCTCCAGGAAGGCACGATACGCTCGCAGCTTCAGGGGAATGCCCTTAGAGTAGTCCAGTCGGTCAACCCCGAGAATAATCTGGCAATTCGACACGGCTTCTCGCAGGTGGTTCGCTCTCTCTTCTACCTCCCTGCTCATGGCCAGCGTCTCAAACGCGGAGAAGTCTATGCTGATGGGAAAGGCGCCCACCGCGGTCCGGTGGTTGCCATCGTTGACTACGATCAGTCTTCCTGTATTCTCGTAATGCACCCCTGGGATGGTCTTTTCCACGCAACCTATGAAATTGTCCCTGTCGTGGTGCGTTTGAAACCCGACCAGATGGTAATTCAGCAGGGCCTTTATGATTTGTCTACCCCATGGTAGCCTCCTGAAAATCTCGAGAGGTGGGAACGGTGTATGCAGGAAAAATCCGGTCTGACGTCTCACGCCAATGCCTCGAAGCTCTCTCGCCAGGAGCAGCAGATGATAGTCCTGTACCCAGATGTAGTCATCGGCAGTGGATATCCGCGCTGCCACCTGGGCAAATTTCCGGTTGACGTCTACATAGGTGTACCAGTAGCCAGGATCGAACTTGCAGCACTCAGGAAAATCGTGGAAAAGCGGCCATAGAACCTGGTTGGCGAACCCCAGATAGTAGTCATTCACCTCTTTCTCGGAAAGCGTCACAGCTTCAAGGCTGCAACCAAGCTGTATACTGGCCTCATCCAGATGCCCATCGAGATAGACATTTGCTGTAGCACCGGACCAGCCAACCCATAGGCCACCGTTATAACGCAACACGGGAGAAAGAGCGGTAACTAGGCCGCCAGAGCTCGGTCTGACCTGCAGGCTACCAGTCCCATCCTCGCTCATGGTGATCGGAAGGCGGTTTGACACTACTACAAGTCTCCTGTGACGCTCCTGTCGTTTCGGCCTTGACCAATCATTCAACCTTCTGTCAAGATTGCCCATCCATTCCCAGGGTGCCTGACAGTCCACGCTCGCTTTCATACTTCCCACCTCCTCAGGTAAGACGCAGTCATGTGCTACCGCTGCTTTCGCCCGCTCCATCCGCTTCTTCTCGGCTGAACGCGGCGATGGCGCTGCACTCCTTGGCCTGCGCTCTCATGGCTCCTGTACCCCAACCCTCCGCCCAGTCCAGTTTGACCCTTCGGTTGTCCTCTGCTCTGCAAAAGGTCACATCCGGAATGATCCGCTGGCTTCGTGGAGGCCACTACACCTGCCCAGTTGTCCCCCTTGCCGGGCGCAGAACTCCCTACGGTGAGAGCTCTGCTTTCCTTTGCATTGCTAACCCTCTCCCTCGTACTTGAAGGAAGCCTTCACCTTGGCACTCTAGGTAGCCACCTTGCTATCACTGATTTGCATATCCAGGCCAGCAACCTCAGCCATGCGAAGCTACCGCAGTGCCTGGGCAACAGTCTCCACCGCAGTGGTTGCCGCCTTCTTCCACGATTCCGTGCTGGTTCCCACGAGCTCGATGAACTCGTAAACGCTGTCTTCCATTCATTTGAGACCCCTTCGCGAAATTCCGC
>QMOF01000194.1 GCA_003650185.1 Chloroflexota bacterium
ACCCCAGAAGGGGTCTCCTACACACGCCGGGTCCTGTAGGAGAGCCTTTCCAGGCTCGACCGTCCGGTGCCAATTTGGTGCCTGTCAGGTCCCTGACCCGACGGAGCCGTCGGCTGCTCGCCGGGGTGGAAAGGCTTCGGGTCGGGTGGGGCACCCGATACCCACGCAAGGGCCCGTTGCATCATACCGCTTCAGCCCGCCCAGTCCATATTCTCACAGCAATTCACCATGCTGGGCAATCAGCATCACACATTAACAGAACAGGGTCTGCACCGGCCGCAGCAGAGTTCGCTCGTCTTTGGTGCCGCGAGCCCAACCCGTATTCTCGGAGCATTGACCCCCAGGACATGGATTCTCCACAGTGAATCGCCGATTCAGGAGCGGGCGTACTGAGTTGACAGCGGAGCCCCAGGAAGCTAGACTCTAACCGTAGATGCGCATATAGTTCGGAGATAGGAAAGTGCGTGAACTGGTAAAAGCGATGAAGGCGCTGTCCGACGAGACACGCCTCAGGATACTCAACGTGCTGCTGGAAAGGGAGTGCTGCGTGTGCGAGGTAATGCAGGCGCTCGATATCTCCCAGACCAGGGCTTCCCGCAACCTGAGCGTGCTGTATGACGCCGGGTTCCTGAAGCTGAGGAAGGATGGCCTGTGGTCGCTTTACTCAGTGGACAGCGAAGGGCTAAAGGGGTATTTCCCCGATCTGGTTGAGGCTGTGCGTAAAGGACTGGAGGGCAGTGAGGTGGCAGTCCTGGACCGCGAGCGATTGAGGAGAGCAGAGCGGGTAGGCCCGGGGTGCGCAGCCAGGCTGGCCAGGTAGCCTCTTCTTTTTTTGGCTTATATGCGTTGATGCGCAACTAGGCAGCAGCACCCGATTATGGAACTATTCATCGACCTTTTGCAGTCCGGCCGTGACGCCCTGGTGGAGTACCTGTCGGGGCACGTACTCACCTGCCTGGTGCCTGCCTTTTTCGTAGCCGGAGCCATAGCTGTATTCGTCTCCCAGGCCGGAGTGCTGAAGTACTTTGGCCCGCAGGCGAAGAGGCTGGTCTCGTACAGCGTGGCCTCCGTGTCAGGGGCTGTCCTGGCGGTCTGCTCCTGTACGGTACTGCCCCTTTTCGGCGGCATCTACAAGAGGGGCGCCGGACTGGGCCCTGCTGTGGCCTTCCTGTACTCCGGCCCGGCCATCAATGTCCTGGCCATCGTGTATTCGGCCAGGCTCCTGGGCTACGACATGGGCGCCGCCCGCGCTGTGGGCGCCGTGGTCTTCTCAGTGGTGATTGGCCTGATCATGGCCTCGATTTACCGAAAAGGCGAGACCGGCAAAGACGGCCAGGCATTCGCCATGCTGGCCGCTGAACCTGAGTGTAGAAATGCCTGGCAGCAGGTCATTTTCTTTGTCACTCTGGTGGGAATCCTGGTGGCCGCGGCTTCGAAGGTCTGGACTGCCACCGGTGTGTTGCTGGCAGTGCTGGCCATCATACTGTGGCGCTGGTTCAGCCGGGGCGAACTGGCGGCGTGGATGAAAGAGACACTTCACTTCGTCAGGCTCATATTGCCCTGGCTGCTGGTCGGGGTATTTGCTGCCGGAATCATCAGGTACGCGGTGCCCGAGTCCGTGGTGACAGACTACGTCGGTGGCAACGGTATCCTGGCCAGCTTCATTGCGTCGTTTCTCGGGGCGCTGATGTACTTCGCTACGCTCACGGAGGTGCCCGTGGTGAAAGCTTTCCTCGACCTGGGGATGGGCCGAGGGCCTGCCCTAGCCCTGCTGCTGGCAGGCCCGGCCCTTTCGCTGCCCAACATGCTGGTGATACGTAGCGTCATGGGCACAAGCAAGACAGTGACTTACGTTGCCCTGGTGGTGGTGATGGCCACCGTCTCAGGATACGTTTTCGGAGTCGTATCGCAATAGAGATTCGACAGGAGGTGACAAAATGAAGATCAAAGTACTCGGGACCGGGTGCGCGCGGTGCCACCAGTTGGAGCAGGTGACCAGGGAGGTGATCAAGGAACTGGGTATAGAAGCGACCGTTGAAGAGGTGAAGGACATGAAGAAGATCATGGAGTACCCCATCCTGATGACCCCGGGGCTGGTGGTCAACGAGGAGGTGGTCTGCTCCGGCAAGGTGCCAGGCAAGGCGGAGCTTACCCAGTTCATCGTGAACGCCCTGGCCAAGGAGGGAAAGTAAGGAGGTCGCCGGGCCACGGTTGCCGCGAGCAGCCTTGGCGCGGCGTGCGGCGGTGACAGACCAGCCGGGTTGAGAACCGACAACGAAAACATAGGGACAAGGAGGTTATCATGGAAGAAGAGAAGAGACTCAAGGACGGTGTGAGGGAAGCATACGCGGAGATAGTCAGGCAGCAGTCACAGTGTTGCTGCTCAAGCTCTTGTTGTGGGGCCGGAGGCTCGGCGGCCGTGTCAGCCGGCTACCTGCCCGAAGAGCTGCAAAGGGTGCCTCAGGAGGCGGTGATGGGGCTGGGGTGTGGCAGTCCCACGGCCGTGGCCGAAATAAAGGAAGGCGAGGTGGTCGTGGACCTGGGTGCAGGCCCCGGGGTAGACGCCTTCCTGGCAGCCAACAAGGTTGGCCCCAATGGCAAGGTCATCGGGGTGGACATGACGGCGGAGATGGTGGACAAAGCGAACGGCATTGCACGGACTCACGGCTATTCCAACGTGGAGTTCCGCCTGGGCGAGCTGGAGGCCCTTCCTGTTGATACTGGCTCAGCCGACCTGGTCATCAGCAACTGCGTCATCAACCTCTGCCCAGACAAGGGCAAGGCTTTCCGGGAGGCCTGTCGCGTCCTGCGGCCGGGGGGCCGACTGATTGTGGCCGACATAGTCTCTGAGAAGCCGCTGGCAGCGGAGCTACGGGAAGACCTCGGTGCCTGGGCGTCATGCATTGGAGGCGCCCTGGAACGCCAGGCCTACCTGGCCAAGATAGAGGAGGCTGGCTTCGAGAATGTCGACATCATGTCTGAGAGGCCATTCTTCGTAGAGGTCGGCGGCGGCAAGGCGATGGAGCAATTGATGAGCGTCACTGTGAAGGCGTATAAGCTTGCCCTATAGATGCGCTGGCGGGGGCAGGTTGACCGGAACAGTGACTTGTGGACGCAGAAGATGACGGCGGAGGAGAGACTGTGACAGCGAAAGTCCCCGGGGCCGGGCTTCGCAGGCTTTCACTCCTGGACCGCTTCCTCACCCTGTGGATTTTCCTGGCTATGGGGCTGGGGGTGGGGTTGGGCTACTTCTTCCCCAGAGTGGCCGACTTCATCACCTGGTTCCAGGTGGACACCACGTCCATCCCCATAGCTGTAGGGCTCATCCTGATGATGTACCCGCCTCTGGCCAAGGTGAGGTACGAGGATCTTGGCCGGGTGTTCCGCAACTGGCGGGTGCTGGGACTGTCCCTGGTGCAGAACTGGCTCATCGGGCCGGTGCTGATGTTCTTCCTGGCCATCCTGTTTCTGCGCGCCTATCCGGACTACATGGTGGGGCTGATCATGATCGGCCTGGCCCGCTGCATTGCCATGGTCATCGTCTGGAACGAGCTGGCCAAGGGGGACAACGAGTACGCCGCCGGACTGGTGGCCTTCAACTCCATCTTCCAGATACTGTTCTACTCTGCTTACGCCTACATCTTCATTACGGTGCTGCCGCCCACGTTCGGCCTGGAGGGCACCGCCGTGGACGTCACCATGAGCGAGATCACCAAGAGTGTGTTCATTTACCTTGGCATACCCTTCTTCGGCGGCATGCTCACTCGGTTCGTGCTCCTCAGGCGGAAAGGCCGAGACTGGTATGAGCAAAGGTTCATCCCCAAGATCAGCCCCATAACCCTGGCTGCCCTTCTGTTCACCATCGTGGTGATGTTCTCACTCAAGGGAGAAATCATCGTAGAGCTGCCCCTTGACGTGGTGCGCATCGCCATACCGTTGCTGGTCTACTTCGTGGTCATGTTCCTGGTTTCCTTCTATATGGGCAAGCGGATTGGCGCTGACTACTCCAAGACGGCAACCATCGCTTTCACTGCCGCCAGCAACAACTTTGAGCTGGCCATCGCGGTGGCCGTGGCGGTCTTCGGCATTGGCTCCGGGCAGGCCTTTGCCGCGGTCATCGGGCCGCTGGTGGAGGTGCCGGTGCTCATCAGCCTGGTGAACGTGGCCCTGTACTTCCAGCGGAGGTACTTCCGCCACGAAATGGCGGCCGTACCCGCTGCAACGCTGGCTGGCAGATCGATGGCGGGCGCTACAGCATGAGTTGCGGCCCATGGTAGACCCTAACCAAAATGAGACCTCACCCGCTTGAACCATTGTGTGCCCATCCACTAGGCTGTGATAGCAGGCGCCATGGGCACTCATGAGCGAGGGGTGTGGCTGCCCAGGTATGTGGGTCTGCATACAGCCTGTGGAGCCAACCCCTGGTCAGCTATGTATGATAGAATACGTGA
>QMOF01000195.1 GCA_003650185.1 Chloroflexota bacterium
GCTGAGAGAGCCTTTCGAATCAGGGTGGGCAGCTACCGGGTGGTTTACGAGGTTTATGACGATGAAAATCTGGTTCTGATATTGCAGGTGGCGAGGCGGACGGAGACTACTTATCGGTCATAGAAGAGTCTGTCCATAAACCCCTCGCCCGAAGCTGGAGCAGCGTTGGATCCAGATTCGGATAACCACTTTGTGAGACGGGCTCTTATATTCCCACTTCATACATACCCCCTACGACGTCAAAAACTGAGTCATCTCCCTATTCCTATTGACTAATGGATACAGTCCACTTACCGTCCGCTGTTATTGAAAGGATGTGTGTTCCTGGTCTAGCTCCTATAATATTCCCGGTTTTCACTCCTATCGCTTTCTTGCCACTATACGAACCTATTTCATTAACTAGCATTTCCCCCATTTTCACTACGAGTGAGCGACCATTGGCTGCTGTGCATCGGCCAGCATCCCCTGCTTGACTTGGGCCTGCTTATTTGCTAGCTTTTGAGTGTTGGGCGATTAGCTCAGGGGTTTAGAGCGCTGCGTTGACATCGCAGAGGTCACTGGTTCGATTCCAGTATCGCCCACCATTATACTTATGGCCGAATTTCAGGGGCAGCTATCGCCCGCGAACCTCTCACCCATCACGGGTCGAGAGGTTCTAATCTAAGGCAGCCGGGATCGCACAGATTGGCTGACGACTCTGACAAGCTAGAGGTGATGCGCCACTCGGCCTCGCACGTCATGGCCGAGGCGGTGAAGGCCCTTTTCCCCGAGGCCAGGTTCGGCATCGGGCCGCCTACGGACGAGGGCTTCTACTATGACTTCGAGCTACCCCGCCCCCTCACCCCCGAAGACCTTCCTACCCTCGAGGCCAAGATGAGAGAGATCGTGGCCGCCGACCTGCCCTTTCACAGGGAGGAGTGCGACAAGGCCAGGGCGCGACAGGTCTTCGCCGACCAGCCTTACAAGCTGGAGCTTATCGATGATATGCCCGATGGGGAAGTCATCAGCATCTACCGCCAGGGCTCCTTTGTCGACCTGTGCCGTGGACCGCACCTTGCCACCACCGGCCAGATCGGACCTTTCAAGCTGCTGAGCATTGCCGGGGCCTACTGGCGCGGCGACGAGCGCCGCCCCATGCTCCAGCGCATATACGGGACAGCGTTCGAGACCCAGGAAGCGCTCGACGAATACCTCCACAGGTTGGAGGAAGCAGAGAAACGTGACCACCGGAAGCTGGGCAAGGAGCTTGACCTGTACAGCATTCACGAGGAAGCGGGGCCGGGCCTGGTGCTGTGGCATCCCAAGGGCGCCATGGTGCGCCAGGTCATCGAGGACTTCTGGAAACAAGAGCACCTGAAGCGCGGCTACGAAATAGTCTACACCCCTCACATCTTCAAGGCAGGCCTGTGGAAGACCAGTGGTCACTGGGAGATGTACCGCGACAGCCTCTACTCACCCATGGATGTGGACGGGCAGGACTACATCGTCAAACCGATGAACTGCAATGGCCATATCCTGATGTACAAGACGAAGGTGCGCAGCTACCGCGACCTGCCCATGCGCTGGGCGGAGCTGGGCACCGTCTACCGCTACGAGCGCTCCGGCGTGCTGCACGGCCTGGCCAGGGTCAGGGGGTTCACCCAGGACGACGCCCACATCTTCTGCCGCCCCGACCAGATCGAGGACGAGGTGATTGGGGTGCTGGACCTGGCCCGCTTCATGATGCAGTCCTTCGGGTTCGCCGACTACCAGGTACTGCTGTCCACCCGGCCGGAGAAATACGCCGGGACCATCGAGGTCTGGGAGCAGGCAACAGCCATACTGAAGAGGGTCCTCGATCACGTGGAATTACCCTACGAGATAGACCCCGGCGAGGGGGTGTTCTACGGGCCGAAGATCGACGTCAAGCTTAAGGACGCGCTAGGGCGGGCCTGGCAGGGGCCTACCATCCAGGTGGACTTTAACCTGCCGGAGCGTTTCGAGGTGACCTATGTCGGCCAGGACGGTCAGCCACACCTGGTAGCCATGATCCACCGCACCGTGCTGGGCAGCATGGAGCGGTTCATGGCCTGCCTCATCGAGCACTACGCCGGAGCCTTCCCCGTGTGGCTGGCACCGGTCCAGGCGGTGGTCATCCCCATTGCCGATCGCCACCTCGAGTATGCCAGGCGACTGGAGGCCGAGCTCAGAGCAGAGGGCCTGCGCGTGCAGGTGGACGCTCGCTCTGAAAGGATGAACGCCAAGATACGCGAGGCACAGTTGCAGAAGGTGCCCTACATGCTGGTGGTCGGTGACAAGGAGGTGGAGGCTTCGGCCGTTGCTGTGCGCCTGCGCAGCGGCCAGGACCTCGGTACACAGACGCTAGCGGAGTTCAAGGCCATGGCCAGGTCGGCCATTGCGGCCAGGGAATAGAGTCCGCTCGCAGTCTTCCCGCGTCGCCCGCTGGAAAAGGGGGAAACTATGCCACGCAAGTCGGAAAGAGCCGAAGAGGCTGAAGGACGCGTACTGCGAATGGTCAAGGAGCAGGACGTCAAGTTCGTCAGGATGTGGTTCACCGATATCCTGGGTTTCCTGAAGAGCTTCTCCATCACGGTGGAAGAGTTGCCCAGGGCAATGGAAGAGGGACTGGGCTTTGACGGCTCGTCAATTGAAGGGTTCGTCCGGGTTGATGAGAGCGACATGGTGGCGCTGCCCGATCCAAACACCTTCTCCATCATACCGTGGAGACCCATGGAGCGGGCCACGGCCAAGATGTTCTGCGACGTACTGTGGCCGGGCGGCCAGCCCTTCGAGGGCGACCCGCGATATGTGCTGAAGCGTAATCTGCAAAGGGCAGCCGACATGGGGTATACCTGCTGCGTGGGGCCGGAGCTGGAGTACTTCTATTTCGCCAACTCCCAGGAGACCAGGTCCCTGGACAGTGGCGGTTATTTCGACGTCACGCCGCCAAACGTGGCCAGCGACTTCAGGCGCGAGACAGTGCTTACCCTGGAGGAAATGGGCATCGCCGTGGAGTACAGTCACCACGAGGTCGCTCCCAGCCAGCACGAGATAGACCTGAGGTACACGGACGCGTTGACCATGGCCGACAACGTGATGACTTACCGCATTGCGGTCAAGCAGGTCGCCCAGAAGTACGGCGTCTACGCCACCTTCATGCCCAAGCCGGTTTACGGGGTGAACGGCAGTGGCATGCACGTGCACATATCATTGTTCAAAGGCGAGAGGAACACCTTCTTTGACAAGGACGACCGGTACCACCTGTCGGGAGTGGCCAAGCAGTTCCTGGCTGGACTGCTGGAACATGCCCCGGAGATCACCGTCGTCACCAATCAGTGGGTCAACTCCTACAAGCGCCTGTTGCCAGGCTACGAGGCACCGGTGTACGTTACTTGGGCTCGGCGGAACCGGGCGGACCTCATCCGCATCCCGGAGTACCAGCCAGGGCGGGAAAAGGCCACGCGGATCGAGCTGCGGTCCCCGGACCCGGCCTGCAATCCCTACCTGGCCTTCAGCGTGATTCTGGCGGCGGGGTTGGAGGGGATCGAGAAGAAATACCCGCTGCCCGAGCCGGTAGAGGACAACGTCTACGAGATGAAGCCCCAGGAGAGGGAAGAGCGGCAGATAAGAACACTGCCAGGGAGCCTGGCCGAGGCAATCCAGCTAGCTGAAGGGAGCGAGGTGGTCAGGAAGGCCCTGGGCGAACGCATGTTCCACACCTTCATCGAGAACAAGAAATGGGAATGGGACCAGTACCGCGCCCAGGTGACCGACTACGAGATAAAGCGGTACCTGCCCATCCTTTAGGGCAGGCGCGCTGCGGAGGTGCTGTGAGTGTAGGAGAGCCTTTCCAGGCTCGACGGGGGATCGCTGGAATATGGCGGACGACTTTCACACGGGATGCTTGCACCGTCTGAGGCGAGGCAGGTGGTCACATCCGGGCAACGTCTACTTCATATCCACTGCCACCGCAAGAAAACAGCCCTTTTTCGGGAAGGCAGAACTCGCCCAGATCATCTTCGATTCCCTGGAATGGCTACAGGCACAAGGGAGGGCGGACATAGTCTGCTGCGTGGTCATGCCAGACCACCTTCACATGGTCGTGCAACTGGGTCAGGGGCAGACTCTGTCGGCGCTAATGGACTCATTCAAAGGGTTTACCGGCAGGAGGATCAACGAAGCGGCCAAGCGGGATGGGCCCGTATGGCAAGAGCAGTACTATGACCACTGCATTCGAAGGGATGAGGATTTGAACGAGATAATTCGGTACTGCCACGAGAACCCGGTCAGGGCTGGCTTGGTGGAAGAGGCTGATGAGTATCCCTTCTGGAGGTGCAAGTTCGAGGTTGACGCCCCATGATTAGACCGCTCATGTAGGAGAGCCTTTCCAGGCTCGATGGAGGGAGGGGTGGTAAGCCGGTGGGGCGGCGGCTGTCAGGTTGTA
>QMOF01000196.1 GCA_003650185.1 Chloroflexota bacterium
CTCCTTCAAGGCGACAGAGACGGATTCAGGGCCCTGGCGCGGGCCAATATGGAGGAGTTCGCCCGCCACGGCGTCAAGAAGATAATCACCGCTTGCCCGGAAGGCTACCACACATTGCGAGTGGACTATCCAAAGCTGCTGGGCGACACCGGGATCGAGGTGCTGCACCTCACAGAGGTGCTGGCGCCCCTGGTCGGCAACGGATTGGAGCTCGGCAAGCTGGAGAAGCGGGTCACCTATCACGACTCGTGCAAGCTTGGAAGGTGCAGCGGCCTCTACGATGAGCCGCGTGGGCTGCTCAAAGCTGTGGAGGGACTGGACCTGGTAGAGATGGAACAGGCGCGCGACAAGTCGTTGTGCTGCGGCGGAAGCCCGTGGGCCAATTGCGGTCTGGTCAACCGACAGGTACAGGAGTGGCTCCTGGGCCAGGCTGAAGCCACCGGGGCAGACCTGCTGGTGACCGGGTGCCCCAAGTGCAAGATACACCTCAGGTGTGCGCAGAAGATCGGTGACGGCAAGGTGCCCCAGATTGAGATCCAGGACATGGCCACCTTGTTAGCCCAGTCCCTTGGAGCAGGAGGTAAGGTAGATGGTTGAAGGAGAACTCAGGATAGGCGTGTTTGTTTGCGATTGCGGGCTGAACATAGCTGGCACGGTGGACACTGAGGAGGTGCGGCAGTTCGCGGAAGCGCTGCCAGGTGTGGTGGTCTCGGTGAGGGCCAAGTACACCTGCGCTGACCCGGGGCAGGACGAAATACGCGCACAGATCCGGGAGCACAGGCTGAACCGTGTGGTGGTGGCATCCTGCAGCCCGCGACTTCACGAGCCGACCTTCCGCGAGTGTGTTGCCGAAGCCGGACTCAACCCTTACCTCCTGGAGATGGCCAATATCCGGGAGCATTGTAGCTGGGTACACTCAGACAGTCCTGAGATGGCTACTCAGAAGGCGAAGGATGTCGTCAAGATGGCGGTCGCCAGGGCGCGCTACCTCCAGCCGGGGCACGAGACCGAGATCCCTGTTACCGACGCAGCCCTGGTCATCGGGGGTGGTGTGGCAGGTATCCAGGCAGCACTAGACCTGGCCGACGCTGGCCACATGGTCTACCTGGTGGAGAAGCAACCGTCCATCGGCGGGCTGATGGCACAGCTCGATAAGACCTTCCCCACCATGGACTGCTCTATATGAATACTGGGACCCAAGATGACGGATGCCGGTCGGCATCCCCGGATAAAGTTGATGACTCTGAGCGAGGTCGAGGAGGTATCTGGTTACATCGGGAACTTCAGGGTGAAGGTGCGGCAAAGAGCCCGCTACGTCAATGAGAAGGAGTGCACGGCGTGCGCCAAGTGTGCCGAGGTCTGCCCTGTGGTGGTGCCGGATGAGTTCCAGCAGGGCTTCTCATCCCGCAAAGCGGCCTATATTCCGCATCCGCAGGCTGTGCCTTCCGCCTATCTTATCGATATGGAACATTGTCTCGGCAACAACCCGGTGGCCTGCAACAAGTGCATGGATGCCTGCGAGAAACAGTGCATAAACCTGAACATGGAGGACTCACAGGTCGAGTTGAATGTCGGTGCCATAATCGTGGCCACCGGCATGGCAGTGTACGACCCCACTGCCCTGGACGAGTACGGCTATACCCGCTTTGAGAACGTTGTCACCACACTTGAGTTTGAGAGGCTCATCTGCGGTTCCGGGCCGACCGATGGCCATCTGGTCCGCCCGTCCGACCGACAGGTGCCCAGGCGCATCGGCTTCATCCAGTGTGTCGGGTCGCGGACCCAGAACCGTGGCAACCCCTATTGCTCCAACGTCTGCTGCATGAATACTGTCAAGGATACCTTGCTCATCAAGGAGCACTACCCGGATGCCGAGATATACGTTTTCTACATGGACCTCCGCGCTTTCGGTAAGGGCTTCGAGGACTTGCTGAACCGGTCAAGAGAAGCGGGGGTACACTACATCCGGGGCCTCCCGGGCATGGTGACTGAGGACGCCGAGACCCGCAACTTGCGCCTCAAGGTGGAGAATACCACCACGGCCCGCCTGGAGGAGTACGACCTCGACATGGTTGTGCTCTCCGTAGGGCTTCAGCCTGCGGAAGACCTGAAGTCGCTGGCCAGCCGACTCAACCTGTCACAGACCAGCGACGGTTTCGTGCAGGAGTCGCACCCGAAGCTGCGGCCAGTGGACGCGCCTACGCCCGGCATCTACTTCGCCGGGTGCGTGGAATCCCCCAAGGACGTGAAAGACAGCGTGACCCAGGCAGGCGCCGCTGCCGCCAGGAGCGCTATTCTGCTGAACGCTGGCGTCGTCAAGAGCGAGGCCATCAAGGCCGTGGTCGACCAGGCCAGGTGCACGTCATGCGGCGTTTGCGCCCGGGTCTGCCCGTACGGGGCAATAAGGGTAGACGTCAAGGCCAAGACCGGCGCCCAGGTCATAACGGCGGCCTGCGCTGGCTGCGGTACCTGCGCCGCGGAATGCCGGTTTGACGCCATAACGATGCAGCACTTCACTGACGCCCAGGTGCTGGCGCAGGTAGACGCGGCTCTGGAAGAAAAGCCAGAAGAAAAGGTACTCGCTTTCCTCTGCAACTGGTGTAGCTATGCCGGGGGCGACCTGGCAGGCACTTCGAGGCTCAAGTACCCGGCCAGCACGCGGTTTATTCGCGTCATGTGCAGCGGCAGGGTGGACGAGAGCTTCATTCTGCGTGCCTTCGAGAAGGGCGCTCCTGTCGTGCTGCTTTCCGGCTGCCACATCGGTGACTGCCACTATATCAGCGCCAACCACTGGACCATGCGCCGCGCTGACAGGATGTGGGACCGCCTGGAGGAGATGGGTATACGCCCGGAGCGGCTGCAACTGGAGTGGATCAGCTCGGCCGAGGGCGCACGGTTTGCGGACGTCATGCGCGGCCTGGAGGAGATACGCCAGAAGGTAACGCCCCAGGAGATAGAGCAGGGCAAGAAGGCCATCGCTGAGTACAGGTCCAGGAAGGCCAAAGACGCCGGTAAGGAAAAGGAGGCAGAGCCAGCGGAGGTCTAGAAGGGCTTTCCTCCGCTCGTACGCGCTGTGACTTGCGCGCGGCAAACTGACTGGCGGAGTCCGCTCCGCGTTACCTGGAGGTGAAAGCGATGGAACAGAAGCTGAAGTGTCTGCGCTGCGGTTACGAGTATACTGCCCGCATGGAGGCGAAGGACATCGCTGCCGAGAGGGTCTGCCCCAGGTGTCAGTCCAACAGCGTCCGCAGGCTATCCTCCGAGAAGAAGTAGTACCGAAGCCAGCGGCTGCAGTGGTCTTTTCGTGAGATTTAGCCCTAAAGACTGGCGGGATGTTGTCAGGCCCGGCATCCTGCCGTAGACGATGCTTCTATTGCCGCACTACCTCCGCTCCTCACTGGCACCGCGCTCTGTACAGCACGGGCTCGTGTGCCGTTAGCTGGGCTTTGTTCTCAACATAGCCCGATTGGTGAGGCGGGTGCCGGGGACGCTGGAGCGCTCCTCCACGGTGAAGCCGAAGTGCTGGTACAGGGGCACGTTTCGCTCGTCCAGCATCTCAAGACAACAGGGCAGACCTTCTCATCCATTCTGGCCAGCATGGGCCGTAGCAGGGCACTGGCGCAGCCTTTACCCTGGTCCGAAAGAACCTAATCCTCGCAAGGGGATTGAAACTTGTCGCGAAAGCTTTGCAGCTTTTTCTGTAGCCTCTGTCCGAAAGAACTTGTTTATCACCAGCGTAACGGCTAGCAGGCGGTGAAACGCCAAGAAAGACGTTACCGTTGCCTTCCGGTGGACTATCCCTAGAAGATGCTTTCCCTTCATAGGCTTGACAAAATGGCTTTGTAGTGTTACAATGTTACACGATGAACTATCGAAAGGAGGGAAAGACGATGCCAGTAATACGCATCGATGACGAGGTAATGAGCGAGCTTAAGAAGCGAGCAGTAGATTTTGGTTTGGTCTTCGAGCCGCCTAATGCCACACTTCGGAGAGTTCTAGGCTTAGGTGAGAGCTCTGCTGCTACTCCCATCCCTAAGCGCCAGCTATTCGGTACAGAGCATACCGCTACACCAGTGAAGGACACCACTACTGGTCAGGTATACCCCTCAAAGTACAAGGCTGGACTGGCATTCAAAGACGAGTTTCCTGATGTAGATAAGAAGCACGTGTGGTATCCGTTGATTCGCAAATACCCTGGCCGGTTCGTTGAGGTCGCCACTGGCAGGGCGCTCTAAGAGCCTGTCTCACAAACTGGTTCTCCGAATCTGGACCCAACGCTGCTCCAGCTTCGGACGAGGAGTCTATGGGACAGGCTCTTCTCTCCTTTCCTTTCTTGTCCGAAAGAACCTAATCCTCGGAAGGGGATTGAAATAAGGATGTTCGTAAAACGTTTCACGAACGTCCTTATATCATTTGCCCAGA
>QMOF01000197.1 GCA_003650185.1 Chloroflexota bacterium
CCCGGCCGCAGCCGTGTCGCCCAGAACCTGGCCCCAGTCCTCCAGGGGGAGTGTTTATGAAGGTATCCCAAACTGTTAACAAAGTGGGCGATAAAGGATTTGAACCTTTGACCTCCTGTGTGTAAGACAGGCGCTCTATACCCCTGAGCTAATCGCCCATGATGGCACGCCTGGCGGGGCTCGAACCCACGACCTTAGCCTCCGCAGGGCTACGCTCTATCCATCTGAGCTACAGGCGCACCTGGTGCCGAAGGTGGGATTTGAACCCACACGCCCGTAAGGACACTACGCCCTGAACGTAGCGCGTCTGCCATTCCGCCACTTCGGCACACTCTCTATACATGATAGATGTCTCGGTCGGGCTGACTGTCTAGTGGTGGGCGATAGTGGATTTGAACCACTGACCTCCTGCGTGTGAAGCAGGCGCTCTCACCACTGAGCCAATCGCCCCTTCGGATCCGGCCCGCCTGAATACCACGTACTGCGAAGCCTACTGCAAATGGACTCCAGATCCTAGCCGGACCGCATCATGATTATCTTGCGCCTGCCTGAATCTGTCAAGTAATCCGCGGGCAACAAAGGGAGGCCCAGCGGAAGCTGAGCCTCCCGATCTAGCACTGCACCGGGCGAGAAGCCCGCCTTGCTTCCCGGTTAGATCAGCCCCTCGTAGCGCTTGTCTCTCTCCTTGAAGGCCTCCTTGGCCGATTGCCGGTCTCTCCTCTCCTTGAAGAAGTTGTACTCGTCGTCCTCCCATCTCAGGTTGGTGAACAGGGTGTGCGAGATGTAGGCGGGGATGAAGTCACTGATCAGTCCTATGCGATCATAGATGAGGTGACGGGTGGCCTTGCCGATGGCAATGCCATCGCGGGGGAGCAGAGTCATCGCCTTGGCCAGCTTCATTGTCTCCTCATCCAGCTTGTCCGCCGGGACAGCCTTGTTGACCAGGCCTATTTCCGCAGCTTCCTTGCCGGTGATTATCTTGCCGGTGAGCAGAAGCTCAAGAGCCCTCTTCATGCCCACGTGATAGATCAGGTGGGTTATCCCCAGCACGCCACTGCCGGAGAAGCCCAACCTCTGCTCGGTCAATCCGAGCTGGGCATCTTCAGCCGCCACTGCCAGATCAGTGAGCAAGGGGAAGTATACGCCACCGCCAATGCACCAGCCATGCAACTGACTGATGGTTATCTTGGGGTTGAGGAAGACGTTCATCATGTTGTCATCCATTCCCATCTTGTCGTACTTCAGCCTGATCCGCTGGCTTGGGCGGCGCTCGCCCGGTTTGCCGGTACCCATGCCATAAAGAAAGCCCACCTTTGTCAGATCATGGCCCACGGTGAAAGCGCGGCCGGATCCCTTGACAATTATCACTTTTACGTCATCGTCATCGGCTGCGCGTTGAAAGGCGGACCACACCTCAGCCGCATCCTCACCGCGACCGAGCCACTGAAAAGCATTGAGCTTCTCCGGTTTGTTAAGCGTAATAGTAGCTATGTGGTCCTTCGCTTCGTAGATGATGTACTTGTACTCCATATATCCCTCCTTCAATTTATGGGCACGATAACTTGCTCACCTTTGCCTGAATCACATTCACGTGTAGCCCAACGGCATTGGGATGACACCGGCCGATTGACCAAGACACACTCTATCGAGCTACCACATTCACCAGCTTCTGCGGCACGTAGATTAGCTTCAGCACCTCCCTCCCTTCCAGGTAGGACTTCACCTTCGTCTGAGACAGAGCGACTTCCTTGGCTTCAGCCTCTGTAATAGAGGCAGGGACAGCAACCTTGTCTCTCACCTTTCCATTGACTTGAACAACCAGAGTAATCCGTTCCTCAGCAGCCAGGGTCTCGTCCCAAGCGGGGAAGGGCTGTTGATGAATGCTGTAGGTGTTTCCTATCCGAGACCAGAGCTCTTCACTCATGTGCGGGGCCGTGGGCGCTAGAAGGAGCAGGAGCGCTTCGACAGCCTCGCGCCAGGCCGATGCGCTTGCCGACTTCTCTGACGCCACGTTCGAAAGGTAGTTGGTGAATTCCATCAGTGCCGCAAGCATGGTGTTGAAATGGAACCTCTCCAGGTCGCCCGTCACCTTCTTGATGGTACGGTGGGTCATGTGACGCAGTTCCTTGTCCACTTCCTGGCTGTCGGCCTGCTTTGGCCAATTGATCTCCTGTCCCTGGAGCACCAGATGCCATACGCGATTGAACCAGCGCTTGACGCCGTGGATGCCGCTGTCGTCCCATTCTCCTCCCTGATCCCAGGGCCCGATAAACATGAGGTAGGCCCGGACCACATCGGCACCCATTTCGGCCACATATTCGTCGGGATTGATGACATTACCCCGCGACTTGCTCATCTTTTGCCGCTGGGCGATGATAACCCCTTGATTGAAGAGACGAGTAAACGGCTCGTCGAAATCTATAAGACCCAGGTCCCGCATGGCCTTGACGAAAAAGCGGGCGTAAAGGAGATGCATAACAGCGTGTTCTGCTCCCCCTGTATACTGGTCAACAGGCAGCCAGTACTTGACCTTCTGGGGGTCGAAAGGCCCCTGGTCGTAGTGGGGGCTGGCATAGCGCAGGAAGTACCATGAGGAACAGATAAACGTGTCCATGGTATCTGTTTCGCGCCTGCCTGGCCCGTGGCACCGGGGACAGGAAGTATTCACGAAAGCATCGCAGTACTTGAGTGGCGACTCACCAGTTGGCCTGAACTCGGCATCCGGCGGAAGGAGCACGGGCAGGTCCTTCTCTGGTACTGGTACAGTCCCGCACTGGTCGCAGTATACAATAGGGATCGGTGCTCCCCAGTAGCGTTGCCGGGATATCAACCAGTCTCGCAAGCGATAGGAGACGGTGCGAGTCCCATAGTCATTGCTCTCGATGAAGTCGGCGATGGCGTGCCATGCTTCTTTGCTGGGCATGCCATCAAACTGCGCCGAGTTGACCATGGTGCCCGGGTCAACGTAAGCCTCCTGGAGTTCCTCTCCCTGCCAGCCCGGTGGGGCGATGACCACCTTGATGGGCAGGTCGTATTTCCTGGCGAAGTCGAAGTCGCGGCTGTCGTGTGCCGGGACCGCCATCACTGCGCCCGTACCGTAACTTGGCAGCACGTAATCGGCAATCCATAGAGGGACGCGCTCGCCGTTGACCCGATTGGTGACGTATGCACCTGTGAAAACGCCGGTCTTCTCTGTCTCGGTGGAGAGTCGATCGATCTCCGTCCGGTGCTGTGTGGAGGCAACATACTCTTCCACTTCCGCCCGGTGGTCTGGCGTGGTGAGCCTTTCGACCAGTGGGTGCTCAGGTGCCAGGACAGCGAAGGTCACGCCGAAGATGGTGTCAGGGCGGGTGGTGAACACCCTCAGCTCTTTCGTCTCTACACCCGGATGGTCGAGCTCAAATGAAATCTCTACCCCTTCGCTGCGCCCGATCCAGTTCCTTTGCATGACGTTGATACGCTCGGGCCATTCGATCCGGGAACTATCCAGCAGTTCCTCTGCATAGCGCGTGATCCTGAGGAACCACTGCTCTATCGCCCTCCTTGTGACCGTGGCATTGCAGCGCTCGCATCTGCCTTCGCTGATCACCTGCTCGTTGGCGAGCACAGTCTGGCAGTTGGGACACCAGTTGACGGGCGCCTTGTCTCGGTAGGCCAAGCCTGCGTGGTAGAACTTCAGGAACAGCCACTGGGTCCACCGGTAGTACTCGGGAAGGCAAGTGATAATCTCTCGGTTCCAATCATAGCACCCGCCCATCCTTTCGAGTTGGCGCCGCATGTTCGCAATGTTCTGCATGGTCCAGGTGTAGGGGTGAATGCCTCTACTGATGGCGGCATTCTCGGCGGGTAGGCCGAAGGCATCAAAGCCCATCGGATGGAGCACGTTGTAGCCCTGCATTCGCTTGAAGCGGGCATGGGCATCAGCGGGAGCCATTGCGTACCAGTGGCCGATGTGCAGGTCCCCCGACGTGTAGGGAAACATTGTCAGCTCGTACCACTTAGGTCGGCTCTCGTCTTCTCTTACATGGTAGATCCCATCGGCAGCCCATTTTCTCTGCCATTTGGACTCAGTTTCGGAGGCGCTGTACTTGGGTATCATTTCTCGGAGTCAAGTTTACCAAAAAGTGCTCTCGGTGAAAAGCGATTGTAGAGAGTCGCCTGACCCGGGCCGACGCAGCCAGCAGGTGAATAGAAGGAGCAGGTCTCGGGCATGTGAGCCTTGGCAGGAATGGGCCGACGTTTTCCAGACGGCGCTTGTGGCAGGGCTACCTTGACAGGTATGCAGCGGTAAAATATAGTGAACAGGAATTTCCAGCCAAGGCCAGCCAAGGAAGCGATGGCTCTGGTCTTGCCCTGTATGCAGGAGCAGTCCTCCAGGAGGAGATTCAGGCAGCGCAGGATATGTTCCTC
>QMOF01000198.1 GCA_003650185.1 Chloroflexota bacterium
CCGGTGCCGAACCTCACCAGAGGGTAGACCCTGCTGAATAGCGTCACCACGATCTCCCCTTCCTCCAAGGGCTGTACCTGCTTCCCGGTTTGCGGATCCACGATTTCTATGACGCATTCGACGTCGTCGTAGTGGTAGCCTTGCCCCAACCCACAATCCCAGGCCACAGATCCGACGTCAGCAGTGGCATAGCCATCGGCCACCACCAACCCATACTCATCTTCGAAGACCTTCCTCAACGCTTGGATGTGCCTCTCACCCCCGCCGGTGGTGTACTTGAGATTGAAATCCCTCTTGACGTCATACCCCATTTCTTCGGCCTTCTTCAGCAGGGACATGGTGAAGCTAGGAAAGCTGAAGATAGCAGTCGCCTTCGTGTCATGCAGTATCTTGACCTGAAGCTCGGTCTGCCCGATGCCAGCCGGGATCACAGTGCATCCGAGCACATCGAGTGCGTCGGTCAGGAAGAGACCAGCGGGCACCATATGGTACGCCGTTGAGACCATGACCACGTCCCCAGGCTTGGGGAGCCCCATCCTGAGAAAGCCCCTGACGGCACACCTGATTCGTTCGTCACCCCAGGCGTCATAGATGGGGCCGGGCGAGACATATATCCTGCTGAGGGAATTCAACGGGACAGCCAGGAAACCTCCAAACGGCGGATCGGCCTGCTGCAACCTGACCATCTCGTCCTTTGTGGTCACGGGGAGTCTCTCCAGGTCCTTAACGCTCCTTATATGCCTCGGGGAGACGCCGGCATCATCAAACTTCTTTTTCACGGCCGGAGCATGTCTGTAGGCATAGCCCACCTGTCGGGCCAATCTGTCATTGAGCCACTTCTCCCTATCTGCCTGGGGCATTCTCTCTACCGCATCGTTATACTGAAGAAACCACTGTCTTCGATTCTGCCGTCGCACGATGACCTACCTCCCAGATCATCTATCATTCCCCCGGAGCGCCTCAGCAGGCACCTCACGCTGTATCACCACCATGCAACTATTCGCCAGTGCGATGGGGCGACTGCATTGAGCCAAAACCCCACCGCACTAAGCGAACGGGGGGGCAAACAATTCTCCTTCGCCTTCTTTGTTCTCTTGTCGTTCTGGACACGCGCGGCCCGGCATTTCGTGATCTTCACTCTGCCCACCATCGCATGTCACGACCTTCACACCCTTATCGTAGTCATCAGCCAACTGCAATCCCCGGCCGGGTAAGACTGGGGGCACCACCGGTATCGCGGACCACGCCCTGGGGCTCATGCCGTAGGGCTCGCATGGTGCACAGGCCGGTCGGCATAGTGCATCCCTCAATTCCCAATGCTCATACACCTCCGGAGCCTCACAGGCAATGGCCAAACATTATCCCCCTTGTTCCACCCCCAGATAGTCACCATACATCACGCAATCAAGAGTGTCTATCCGGTAGGGGCCCGAATCTGCTGTAGGTGAATCACCTACAGACGTTGCGGCAGACCAACTTGACAAGGGCTGCGAGTGGTGAGATAAGCTTACCTAGCGGGCCGCATCCGCTAACCGGGGTATCGAGAGATGACGCACTATTTCACAGTGTATCGTGATGGTGGCCCGCGGTATGCGCTGGATGGAGACTTGCCTGCCCGCCGCAAGAATGGGAGGAAGGCCGGCAACGAACCCAAGTCAACTGTTCGGCACGAGCAGGCAGGGAGCCAGCCAACGAGGAACGTGCTGCGGGGACGCGAAAGCCTGTACCGGCTGCTTGCGGAGAATGTGACCGACGTCATCTGGGCAAGCGACCTGGACGGGAACCTGCTGTACATCAGCCCGTCCGTCGAACGGCAGATCGGGTATACCGCTGAGGAGATAATGAGTCACCCGATGACGGTCACTACGCGCAAGCATCTACGTAACGCCATAAGCGCTGCACTCAAGTCCGCGACGGCTGCCGAGCAAGGAAAGCGCGACAAGCCTCACTCGTACCGCCTGGCAGTAACTCACAAGGACGGAACAGTTGTGTGGACCGAGACCTGCATGATTGTCCTTCGAAACCGCCGCGGCCAGCCAGTCGGGGTCGTTGGCGCAGTGCGTGACATAACGGAGCGTAAGAAGTATGAAGAGGCCCTGAAGCGCTCCGAGTCGCAATTGAGACTGCTCTCGCAACGAGTTCTTCAGGTCCAGGAGGAAGAGCGCACCCGGATCGCGCGTGACCTGCATGATCAATTGGGCCAGGAGCTTGTGTACCTGAGAATCAAGGCCCAGTCTTTGGCAGAGCAGATAGGGGACCACCCGGAAGCCCACCAGTCCGCGGCAGAACTGGTCAACCTCATAGACCAGACCACGTCCACCTCGCGGCGTATTGCTGCGGCCGTCAGCCCGCCCATATTGGATGACATGGGCCTGATGAGAGCAGTGCGATTGTCTGCCGCCGAGTTTTCCAGGCGCACCTCGATTCCCTGCTTCGTCGATGCTGCCGAGAACCTTCGCGTCCCGAAAGAGGTGGCGACAGCAGCCTACCGCATCCTTCAGGAAGCCCTGACAAATGTCTGGAAACATGCCCAGGCTTCAGAGGTGCACGTTGATATCCGCAAAGCAGGAAGGACCCTTGTCCTAAGAATACAGGACAATGGGATTGGCCTGGACAGCACATTAGGCGAGGAGAATTCACTGGGCCTCCTGGGTATGCGAGAGAGAGCACGCTTGGCCGGGGGCTCAGTGACCATCAGCAACCGTCGCTCCGG
This sequence comes from Chloroflexota bacterium, assembly GCA_003650185.1. Classification (GTDB taxonomy): domain Bacteria; phylum Chloroflexota; class Dehalococcoidia; order UBA2247; family RBG-13-53-26; genus B9-G15. The sequence goes on from QMOF01000198.1 coordinate 2,714, forward strand.
CGGCGTTCAGGTGGTAGCGCGTCTGCCCCTTGATCGTGGTCGAGCCGTCACTGCGGACACGGCAGCGCAGCCGGAGGCGCGTACCGATACTGTGGACACGAAGGCGACCGGGGGTAGGTAGTGCATCTATGGAGCGCAGACGGTTAGACAGAAGAATGAATATGATCAGAGTGCTGCTGGCAGAGGATCACGGCTTGGTGCGGGCCGGGATCAAGAGTCTGCTGGAGAAGAGCCCGGACATACGGGTGGTTGCCGAAGCCTCTGATGGACTGGAGGCCATAGCCCAGTTCAAGGCGCTGCGACCCGATGTGGTCATCCTGGACATCTCGATGCCCAACATGGACGGTTTGGAGGCAACCAAATATATCCTGTCCATTGACCAAAGCGCAGCCATATTGATCGTCACCATGTACCTTGAGAAGCAGTATGCTGTGAGAGCGATTCGAGCCGGGGCACTGGGTTACATCACAAAGGGAGCTTCGGCTTCCGAACTGCACGCTGCGATCCGCAACGTGGCGGCCGGAAAACGATACCTCTCGGAAGACGGCCTGGATGCCGTGGCTACCCGAGTAGCTTCCCCTACCTCGGCTATCGACCTCGTTGATAGCCTCTCCGATCGTGAGTTGCAGATTCTCCGCTTGATTGCGCGGGGACGCAAGGTCAAAGCGATATCGCAGGAGCTTGCCATCAGCACCAAGACCGTCGAGACCCACAGAGCACGGATCCTCCAGAAGCTGTCCCTTCACAACAATGCGGAGCTGTGCCGGTTCGCGTTTGAAAATGCCCTTTTCGAGAGCTAATGCACCACCTCACAAGAGAAGCCTTCCCGGCCTAGCCCAGGAACGTCAGTACAACGTTGTTGATGACAACGGCTGAGGTCACCAGGGCATACGGGAGCTGCAGCAGCACGAAAACGGCGCGGCCACAGCCTTTGAAGCCCCGCCCGGACACAAGCAGGCGAAGGGCCACGGCTGCCGCTATCAGCCCGAACACGGCAAGCGCGTCCACCAGCAACAGCCAACCCAATCCACCCGACCGCAAGGCCCACCCGGCCAGCAGACCGCCTTCATATACAAACGTCTCAGCCGCAAAGAGTCCGACAACCACAGCAACGAGTCACCACGCTGGTCACCGGACAGAGCCAGGATCGCCTTCGTCTCGTACCGCAACCCCACGTAGCGAGTCTTCAGCCCCGATCACCGCTTGCATGACTCCCCCGGAAGGCGTTTGAGGAAGCAAGCGCCGGTTGTAGGGACAGGTCTTCAGACCTGTCCGAGCGAAGCGCAGTCATTATCTGTCACCCTGAGCGCAGCGATGGGTCTACGTTATAGTAATATGGCAATCTCGTACCACATGCGCGAGGGCAGTAGTGAAGATTGCCCGGGCGGTCAGATTCAAGAAAGCCTGGAGAGAACTGAGCGAACAGGAGAAGGACCTGGCTTACAAAGCATTGGGGAACCCGGCAACAGACTTGCGCTATCCTGCCCTCAGGGCAAAGAAGATGCAGGGAACTGAGCACATCTGGGTAGCCAAAGTCAGGCGTTCATTGAGAATGACTTCTCAGATCAAAGGGCGTAGATCTCCGTGCCGAAGGTGTGCACCCAGTTCTTTTTCAAAACGTCTACCGCCTCTTCGATCTTGTCCACGCCCAGGATGACGATGGCCTGACCACTTTCCCCTCTGC
>QMOF01000199.1 GCA_003650185.1 Chloroflexota bacterium
GCCCTGTCTGGCTTATGCCAGGCTACCTCAGCCCGGTACCCCCACACTCCCAGGATTCCACCGACTAAATGTTGACAGTTACGGACGAGTACACTAGCTTGACAGTCGCGTTCCTGGCAAGGTATCATTAGTCCCAGCGTGATGGAGCGCTGCCGCAGACGAAGTGGACGGGGGTGTGGGGACAGGCGATAAGGCTAGTGTCAGGTCGAGCTTCAAGCGATAGCGGTGGTCGGTCTGTGAGAGAAAAGAGGTCCGAAGGCTTTACTGTTAGCCGGAGGACCTTTCTTGGTTTGTCGGCCGGTGCTGCGGCAGCAGCTACCGCTGCGTATGTCATCAAGTGGCCCCACTTCGATCTCGGTGGAGCGGCGGAGGCCACCGAAGGCGTTATCACCGAGGAGTGGGTACCCACCTCCTGCCTGAACTGCCCTACGCGCTGTGCGGTGAAGGTGAGGGTGGTCAATGGCAAGGCAGTGAGGATCATCGGCAGCACAGAGTCCGATTACTCCGGCGGCAAGACTTGTCCTCGCTCCCATGTCGGGCTTCAGGTGCTTTACAACCCGGAACGTTTCACCAGAGGGCCCTTGATTAGAAAGGCCGGGAGTGCCAAGGGTGGTGTGGTGGACCTGGAAAGGGACTTCGAGAGCCCCCCGGCGCACCTGCTCTGGCCCGAGGCAATCAGCCAGGTTGCAGCCAGGTTGAAGAAAACAGCACCGGAGAAGGTGCTCATTATCGAGGGGCTCAACTCCACCAGCAACTCAGACCTCATTTGCCAGTTTGCCAGGACCTGCAGCATCGTCAATCTCTTTCCCGAGGATGCGCTGGAGACGGGTGCCGACCGATTGGGGAAGAAGATGGCGGATGGGCGGCTCAACAGCGGGTATGACTTGGAGAACTCCAACTATATCCTGGCTTTCGGTGCCAGCATTCTGGAGTCGGAGAGGCCGCTGGCGCGCAATCTGCGCATGTGGGGCAAGATACGGAGGGAGAGGCCAAACCAGGCCAAGGTAGTGGTGATTGATCCCCGCTACTCTGTTACCGCAGCCAAGGCGGACGAGTGGATACCTGTGAATCCCGGTGCTGAGGGTGCTCTGGCTATGGCTATGGCCCATGTGATAGTGGATGAAGGGTTGTACGATGCAGATTTCATTGAGAACTGGACATCGGGGTTCGACCAGTACAGGGCCCTGCTGCTCAGCGATTTCAGCCCTGAAGCGCTGGCCGACATGACCGGAGTCGATGCCAGTGTGGTGCGCCGTCTGGCCAGGGAATTTGCCGCGTCTAAGCCGGCTATCGCCTGGAGCGGTATCGGGGCCACAAGGTGGCCTCACGGCGGCCAGGCCAGCCACGCCATATTCTGTCTCAATGCTCTTGTAGGCAGTATCGATGCTCCTGGCGGTGTACTGTACCAGGAGTCTCCTCCCTATCAGGATATGCCGCCTGCCACCGGCGCCGAGCCGGGCATAAGCTTCCGCGAGGCAGCGAATCTGGTATTGAACGGCGGCGTCGACGTAATCATCGGCGTGAACAGCAATCTGATAATGGCCGTGCCGCAAAAGGCCGACTGGGACGAGGCACTCAAGCGAGAGGACCTTTACTACGTGCACATTGGGCCGGCGGTGAATGAGATGGTGGCCTACGCGGACGTGGTCCTGCCGTCGGCCACATACCTGGAGGAGTGGGCTTATGAGACTGCTCTGCCAGGCTCGGGTTATGCGGAGGCTAGAATAAAGCAGCCGGTAGTTGGGCCTCTGCATAGTTCAAGACAGGTAGGCTGGATACTCTTTGACCTGGTCAAGGAGATACACGGAGAAACGCCGGCGTCGTTTGACATTACGTCCGGCGACGCGCAAACGTTCGCCGAGGAGTTCGTCAAGTACCGGACGGAGCCCCTCATTGACTGGAGCGAGTTCAAGAAGAAAGGCGTCTGGGTGGGTCAGGCATATGAGTATGCCAAGGACAACCCGGCCAAGTACAACGAGATATTCCAGACCGGTTCAGGGAAATTCGAGTTTCGATCGGACGATCTGCCTGATGTGCTCACCGTGCAGTTCTCGGGTGATGCTTCCAGGTACCCTCTCAAGCTGGTGACATATTCCCCGGTGCTTGATGTGAAGGACGGTAACCAGAACTATCCCTGGGCCCAGGAGATATTCCTGGTGATGCACGGCTATGGCTGGGACATTCTGGTGGAGATCAACGCGGAAACAGCCCGTGACCTGGGGATCAGCGACAGGGATATGGTGTGGGTTGAGTCCGAGGTTGGCAGAATAAAGGCCAGGGCCAGGGTGTTCGAGGGGATGGTTCCCGGGGTAGTCGCAATGGCTGTTGGACAGGGGCACTATGCCTGTGGCAAGTGGGCGGACGACATAGGCGTCAACCCAAATGAGATTATCGCTCTGGACTACGATAGTCTCAGCGGGCAGGCGGCCTTCCATGCTACGCGGGTGAAGGTATACAAGGCGTGAGGCGATAAGTGGCAAAGTGGGGCATGGTCATAGACCTGGACAAGTGCACTGGCTGTCAAGCCTGCACCGTAGCCTGCAAGTCTGAAAACAATGTACCCTTCGGGTCACCCGAGGAGCAGGAGCGGCGGATTGACCTCTTCTGGCACAAGGTTATCGCGGTCAGCAATGGAGAGTACCCTGGGGTGAACGTGGAACTAATCCCGATGCCGTGCATGCAATGTGATCACCCTTCCTGTGTCCCGGTATGCCCTGCCAAGGCGACGTACCAGCGGGAAGACGGCATTGTGATGCAGAACTTCCGGCGCTGCATCGGGTGCAAGTACTGCATCGTTGCCTGCCCCTACGGTGCCAGGAGCTTCAACTATCAGGAGCAGGAAGATCGGGAGTACCTACGCCCTGACCTCCCTCGTGATTTTGGCCTCGATACCAAGTCCTACATAGGTCCGTGGCCCTTCCCTCATCGGACGCACGGCGTCGTGGAGAAATGCACCTTCTGTTTCCATCGCATTGACCAGGGTCTAAAGAGGATAGAGGCAGGCGAAGACATCAAGATAGGAGTGGATGTGGTGCCGGCCTGCGTGGAGGCGTGCCCGTCAGGAGCGAGGGTCTTCGGCGACCTGGACGACCCGACCAGCAACGTATCGCAACTGCTGGCCTCGCGGGACTTCATCAGGCTGCGACCGGAGTTCGGCACGGAGCCGAAGGTGTTCTATCTGCCCCAGTGAGGCATTGGCTGACATGGAAGCGACCTACACGTCAATAGAGGGCAAGTCGAGGCAGTACTACCTGGCCCTGGGCGTCCTCGGTGCCATTGCAGTCGCCGGCCTGGCCAGCTTTGCTGTCAGCTATCTTCAAGGCCACCAGGTGTTCGGCAGCAGCAACGTGATACCGTGGGGCTTGCCCATTGTGATCGCCATCTACCTGATAGGGCTGAGTGCCGGCTCCCTTATCCTCTCTTCTCTGACGTACGTTTTCGGTCAGGAGAAGTACAAGCCGATCGCCCGCGTTGCCGTTTTCCTGGCCATAGTGCTCATCTTCGGGGCTATGGTGGCCATAGCGGTCGACCTGGGACGCCCCGAGAAAGCCTGGCGCCTCTTCATGTTCTTCTACCTGAACAACATGACCTCGATGTTCGCCCTGAATGGCATCCTGTACGGAGGCTATTTTGTCATCAGCCTGACCTATCTGGGAACCATCCTGGCTAACAAGCCGAAGCTGACCAGGCCCATCGGCATCTTCGCCGTCTGCTGGGCGGCCCTGGTACACATGGGCACCGGGGCCATCTTCGGGTTCATCGCCACCAGGGAGATATTTTTCTCGCCAGTGAAACCGTTCGAGTTCCTGGCCGCGGCTATGGTATCTGGACTGGCGCTGCTCATAATAGCGGTGTATGCCACGCTCAGGCTCAACGGGCGGTCGGTCAGCTATGAGATCATCTACAGCTTACGCCGGTTGCTGGCGATGCTGATCGTGCTACTGCTCCTGCTGGTGACAGTGGACAAGCTGACGCACATCTACTCGCCGAGCCGTGACGCGGCCATGTTCCTGCTCACCGGGCGCTACAGCTCGCTCTTCTGGTCTGGACAGATAGGACTGGGCTACATCATACCGCTGATCATTCTGGTTCATCCTAGGACCAGCAAGTCGATCACATGGATACTTGTTGCTGCGGCCTCGGTGGTGGTGGGTATATTCTTCGAGAGGCTTGCCCTGGTACTTCCCGGGTTGGCGTATCCGCTGCACTACTATCCGGGCCATGTGGAGGGTGTGTGGGGGCAGGTGGGCTCCTTCCCCATAATGCCGGTGGAGGTGGTACTCTCGGTAGGCATGTTTGCCTTCCTCGGAGTACTCTATTTCCTGGGGCTCAAGTTCATAGACCTGTTACCGCCCCCCGAACCCAAACCCACC
>QMOF01000200.1 GCA_003650185.1 Chloroflexota bacterium
TGGTCGAACTGTACGCCTGGACGGGCCGGAAGCACCACGAGGTCTACCCCCAGATGGTGGACATCCTGAAGAACGTCTGGGGCTGCCGCCGCGTGATGGTGGACGCCACCGGCATCGGTGAGCCGGTCGCCAGCTTTCTGGGCAAGGCGCTGAGCAACCGAGTGCGCCCTTTCAAGTTCACCCAGCAGTCCAAGTCAGAGCTCGGCTTCAACCTGCTGGCCGCGGTCAACTCGGGGCGGCTGAAGCTCTTCGCCGGCGATGGCTCGCCCGAATACCAGGAGGTCATGCGCCAGCTTGAGAAGGCCAGGGCCGACTACCGTCCCAACCAGACCATGAACTTCTACGTCGATCCGGCTGAGGGGCACGATGACCTGCTGATGGCCCTGGCCCTGGCGGTCGAGGCCACCAGGGACTACGCCCCGAAAGTCGCCAAAGGAGGCGCGCGGCGTGAGTAGCACGGCGGTGCTGGCTGCGGTCGCGGGGAGAACGAGCAGGGTGGGTGAAACGAGCTCCACTGGTAAGAAGGACGCGCGGTTGGAGGGTGGGTCCCCGCCCTCTGCAGTGAGTCCGAGGTGGGGGCACCCGACACCCGTGCAAAGGCGGGTGGGCCCCACTGTCACTTCGAGCACAGCGAAGGGTCTGCGTCGGTGAGGTCCTTTGCTCCGCTCAGGACAACATAAGGAGCTTTGCTCCGAATGACGCAAGCAGAACGGCGGACCGGAAACAGGAGGCACTCGAATGTCTGATATTCTTCCAAACCTGCTGAGAAACAGGGACAGCGAGCGCTTGCAGCGCTACCGGCAGTACCTCGATTTCTACAGGGGCCAGCACTGGCTGGGCCCTCCCCAGGGCGACCAGCGCCGCCTGACCTTCAACTATGCCAAGGTATTCATCGACAAGATCACCTCTTACGTCATGTCCGGCATCACGCCGGTAGTGCATCCGGCAGACGCTTCTCCTGACGCGAAAGACCGCGCTCGCCGGGCCGAGGACGCCCTTCAAAGGGTCTACGACGACAACCACCTGGGCGTGCTGGACTTCGATACCGAAGCTGACTGCTCCATCCTGGGCGACGCTGCCTACAAGGTGACCTGGGACACGGATGGCAAACGGGTGCGCGTCACTGCCCCGGACGTCCAGGGCCTTTTCGCCTGGTGGAGAGGCGACGACATCTCCGACATCTACCGGGTCGCCTCCCGCTACACGCTATCGGCTGACCAGGTGGCCGACCTCTACGGCGTGACGCCCGCCAGGGACACCGCCACCATCATCGAGGACTGGACGCCCGACACCTTCACCCTGTGGATCGACAGCACCGTGCACAGCAGCACCCCAAACTCCTACGGGTTCATTCCTTTTGTCATTTACCCCAACCTGCGCGAGCCAAAGCAGTTCTGGGGCGTCTCCGACCTGCCCATCATCATGGAGCCGCAGCGCGAGCTGAACCGCGCCCTGTCGCAGCTTTCGCGCATCCTGGAGCTGAGCGGCAACCCCATCGCCGTGCTGGAGAACGTGGAGGAGTCGGAGGACATCGCCGTGGCGCCCGGCGCGGTGTGGAACCTGCCCGAGGGGACACGGGCCTACCTGCTCGACCTCCTCAAGGGCGGGGGCCTGCGCCTCCATATAGACTACGTCAACCTCCTCTACCGCATCATGCACGATATATCCGAGTCGCCGCGGGCCGCGTTCGGCGGCACTGAGCGCGACCTCTCCGGCGTTGCCCTCCAGGTAGAGATGCAATCGCTCGTTCAGAAGGCGCAGCGCAAGCGCCTGATTAGGACGGTTGCCTACCGCAAGCGGAATGACATGGTCCTGCGCATGCTGGAGCAGAAGACCGGGACCGACTACAGTGGCCTCAGCACAGATATCGTCTGGGCAACGTTGCTGCCGCAGGACCTGCTCAGCCTGGCGCGGACGGAGCAGGTGCTGGTGAATACGGCGCTGCACTCGCGGTACAGGGCTATGACCGAGTTGGGCGTCCTCAACCCGGACTCCGAGCTGGAGAAGATCGCCGAGGAGCGGCGATGGCTGGGGGCAGGGGACGCAAGCAAGGAAGAGAAGTCGGCGGCACCAGGGGTGGCAAAGCCGGAGCAAGAGACACCTGGGGCGGGGCAGGCAGAGGTGGGGGATGACAGATGATCCCTTTGGAGGCCATGGAGCGTGCGCCTGTTGCGAGCGCGGGCGAAGAGAAGAAAGCCGTGTGTAGGAGACCCCTTCTGGGGTCGACAAAGCGCCCACCGGGCGGCCGCGGTTGCCCTGTGCGGTACGACGGTGCGGGACGTGTTTTGGGGTGGATGGGGTCCAGCCGCCTCCGCCCCCGTCGAGCCTGGAAAGGCTCTCCTACAGGGGTCGGGTTGGTCCAGGGACGAACCCGACTACCGGGCACGGTTGCCCGGCCCTCCCTGCCTCCGGCTCCCCGCGGGGGGGTGGCTGATGTCCGAGCGCAGAGAAACGAATACACCAACAACGAGGAGGTACCAGACATGACCGAACAACTCCAGCTAGCCGAGCCCATCAGGACGGACGCAGAGCCCATCGCCACTGCCTCCCCTGTCCTGGACGAGCTCAACCAGGTCGTTGAGGTGACCATCATCAGGCCGGGCCAGGCGCGGGTGGCCGTCAACGGCAGTCCGGTGACCTACACCGAGGAGGCCCTCAGGCAGAGCCTGCCCATGTGGGAGGGCGCCGCCTGCTTCTGTGACCACTTCAACAAGAGCGTGCGCAACATCGCCGGCGTATTCTTCGCCCCGTGGTACGACGGCGGCGTGAAGGCCAAGCTGCGCTTCATCGACACGCCTCTCTACCGCATGGTCACCCGGATCGTGAGCGACCGCGAAGCGGGCCTGGCCGTCCCTGACGTCGGCCTGTCGGCCGACATCGCCGTCAACGGTGAGAGCACCGAGGACGGCCTGACAGTTACCGAGATCACCAGGGTGGTATCGGCAGACATCGTTTTCTCACCCGCAGCCGGGGGCTCCTTCGACCGGGTACTCAACAGCGTGATGCACGAACTCGGAATTGCGGCAGACCAGAATGAGTCCGGCACGGTGTCCGGCAGGACCTCGGACGCTGGCGAAGCCAGCACCGGCCGCCTCGTTCCTGAGAAGCGCGTCCGCGATCTCCAGAGCACGGCGGACCGGCTGAGGAACCAGGTCAGGGACCAGGAAGCGGCCATCCAGGAGCTACGGGGCAACCTCTCTGAGGCTGTCAACCGCTACCGAGACGCCCTCCTCAAGCAGCACCCGGAGATACCGGCAGACATGCTCGAGGGTGACACGGTGGCCGCTCTGGACGCTTCCCTGGAGCAGGCCCGGGCCGTGGTGGACAACGTCAAGCGGCACCTGGCTGAGAGGGTTCCGGCTGGCGCACCCCAGCGCACCGGGCCCGACATCAGCTCGATGTCCCCCGGCGAGAAGATCACCTACGGTCTGAGGCAGCGCGGGTTCGGTAAGTAGCGCCCGTTTGTGGGCAACAACGTAAGGAGGTAACCAGGAATGGCTTTGACACTAGCGGAAGCAGCCAAGCTGTCCGAGGATGCCCTTCGCTCCGGCATCATGGAGACGGTCATCAAGGACTCGCCTGTGCTTCAGGTGATGCCCTTCATCGACATCGTGGGCAACTCGTTGAAGTACAACCAGGAGAACGCCCTGCCGTCGGTGGCCTTCTATGCCGTGGGCGACACCTGGGCCGAGTCCACGCCCACCTTCACCCAGAAGACGGCCACCCTGAGCATCATGGGCGGCGACGCCGACGTGGACCACTACCTTCAGCAGACCCGCTCCAACATAAACGACATCCAGGAGGAGGTCATCAGGCTGAAGGCCAAGGCCATGCGGCACAAGTTCGAGGACACCTTCATCAACGGCGATATCACCGCCGACACCAATGCTTTCGACGGGATCGACAAGCTGTGCCCTGACTCGCAGAAGATATCCATGGGTGACAACGGGGGCACGCTCACACTGGCCAAGCTGGACGAGCTGGTCGACAAGGTGCTGGGCGGCAAGCCCGATCTGCTCCTGATGAGCAAGCGCAGCCGGCGCAAGCTCAAGGCGCTGATGATGGCCGCTGGCATCGTGGAGGTCTCCCAGGACGAGTTCGGCAACACCGTTCAGCTCTACAACGGCATTCCGGTGGGGGTGAACGACTGGATATCCGATGCTCAGACCGTTGGCACGTCCCAGGATTGCAGCACCATCTACGCCCTTCAGGTGGGCGAGGACGGCGTCTGCGGGCTGCACAATGGGGGCATCCAGGCGGAGCTGGTCGGCCCGGTGTCCAATAAGAACGCCACGCGGATCAGGCTGCGGTGGTACTGCTCCGTGGCCCTGTTCAGCACGGTGAA
>QMOF01000201.1 GCA_003650185.1 Chloroflexota bacterium
CCTGGAGAGGCGCTGGTAGCCGGACGCATGTAGGGTCGAGCCTGGAAAGGCTCTCCTACACTGGGGCGGCCGCCCCGCGGCCAGCGAAGCCGCCCGGCTGTCCCGGTGGCGGGGTCAAGCCGAACTCTAGCTGTCATGGCACTCCAGTCCAGAGCCATTTGCGCTCTCAATGCTGAACAGGTCGTCGAAGGTGAGCGGGTGCAAAAGCTGGAGGATCCTTCGCCGCAGTTGCGGCGAAGGATGCCTCGTCCCGCAGAGTATCTGTGAAACGTAGCCCGCGCTGATGCCTAGCTTCTGGGCCAGCTCCTTCTGCGACAGGTTGTTCTTGGCCATGAAGTCCCACAGCACCATTTCCTTCACTCTCGCCTTTAGCATGCCGTTTACTCCTGGCAAACATTGTTCGCTAGTGCTAACAGATGTTATCACCCGCCACCGCCTCTTGTCAATGCCATCGTCGTTCCTGGCAAAAAACGCTTGCAATTGTGGCACAGATGTGTTACAACGGTTTGCAGGAGGTAGAAGGGGCATGGCTTCGAACGTTCTGGGCGACTACCTGCGCGAGCTGAGGCGTAAGCGGCGGCTGTCCCTCCGCGAGGTGGGGGAGCAGGTGGGCATCTCCGGCTCCTATTTGTCGCAGATCGAGACCGGCGAGCGGCGGCCCAGCGCCGAGATACTGCGCAAGCTGGCCCCGGCCTACGGCGTGCCGGTGCGTGACCTGCTGGAGGTGACCGGTTTCCTGGACGAGCCGGAGGCGGTGATGAGCGACGCCGAGCACCTGGAGTGGGCCTTCCAATGCGTGCTGTCGGACCCGGAGTACCGGTTCGGCAATCGGCTGCGGGGGGCGGAGCTCACCGCGGACGCCAAGCGCTTCATCGTCGAGGTCTACGAGAAGGCCACCGGCCGCAAGCTGCTGTGAGGCGGGGAGGTCTCGGCTGGCGATCGTGCCGTCGCGGGTCGGCTGCCGGGCGCATGCCCTCAGCGCGGCACGATACTGTATCGTGTTAGTCGGCGGGGTTGAAAAGAGATAAGAGGCCTCGGAGAGTCCTGGAATGGCTAAGAAAGCCAATTTTCTGGATTAAGTGCCGTAGGGTGGGTGAAGTGAAACGGAACCCACCACCGTCCCAGAGGCCGGGCAGTCACTCCAGGTCCAGGTCCATGTCCACGGCGTAGTCGCCCTCGTTTGCACCCCAGTCCGCCGGATATGCACCCTTCGCCACGAAGCTCCTGAACGTGCTGTGCTTCCACTGCATGGGCCGCTCAACCAGCCTGTGCTTCACTGGGTTATAGTGAATGTAGTCCAGGTGCCGCCTGAAGTCGTCTTCATCCCTGATTACGTGCTCCCAGAACCTCCTCTGCCATACGCCCCGCTCGCCCTTCCCACGCATCGACGGCGAGACCACATCGGGTCTGCCGCCTAGGTACGCCCTGGTGAATGATGCCTTGATCTGCCTCCATCTCTCCGAGAAACCATGATCGCCTTCAGGGAGCGTCCAGATGCAATGGAGGTGGTCAGGCAGTACCACCATGGCGTCGGTGGTGAAAGGGTGCTCGACCTCCACCGACCTGATGCATTCCAGCAGAAGCTCGACCGCGGCATCAGCGGCGAGAATGGGGTGTTTCCGGTACGTGACCACCGTGAAGAAGTAGGTCCCGCCCGGGATGCGCGCTCTTCGGTATTCGGGCATCGTTCTTTTGTGGGCAAGTGCGCGGCTTGCGATAGGGCGTAGTTCTGCGGAGCCGCCTCGTGGGGTTGCGCCGGGAAGAGTATATCATACGTGCGGCGCCAGCATCACCGTGGTCTGGGGGCCACCGGGTGAATGGTGGGTTGCGCTACGCTCCACCCACCCTACGGTCTACGGTGTGCCCACGCCCATTTGATCCGAGACATCCTCAAATGGCATAATAGGAAGGGCGAGTGAGGCAATGAGTGATTGGGGAGAAGGTTTCGCCGCAGGCATCCTGGTCGGTCTGGTCATCGGCATCTTCTCCACAAGAAAGCAGAAGCCATGGTCAGAGATGACCGACAGAGAGCAGAAAGCGAGGATTGCCATGATGATCGTCCTCGCTACCGCTCTGGTGGTGGGCATCGTAGTTCTTCTCCTCGCCGGGACGTAGCGCCGCCCGGCCTCTGGTGCTCTGGAGTCCTGATGTTACCCCGTCTAGTCCGTCATTCATCTGGCGCACCAAACCCGGGGAGGTCTTGATGCATCCACACGAAGACAGCGTCCTGCGCCCTTTCTACGAGCCGCGCGGCGTGGCCGTGGTCGGCTCACTCAAAGACGTCCGGGGCGAGGCTTATACGTCCATACGGAACATGCTCCACTTCGGCTTCAGCGGCAATATCTATCCCATCAACCCGGGCTACAGCGAGGTCATGGGCATCAGGGCGTACCCCACGGTGGAAGACGTGGAAGGACCGGTCGACTTGGCCATGGTGATCGTCCCGCCGCCGGCTGTGCCCGAGGTAATCGAGCACTGCGGCCGCAAAGGCCTGAGGGCGGTCATCGTCGGCACGGAGGGTTTCGCGGAAAGAGGCGAAGCCGGCGCCAGGAGTCAGCAGCAACTGGTGGACGTCGCCCGCGACCACGGCGTGCGCCTGCTTGGGCCGAACACCATCGGACTGGTCAATACGTCCAACGGACTGGTGACGGCGCCGTACTGGATAACCTACGACACCATTCGCAAGGGAAACGTGGCCTACGGCTCGCAGAGCGGCTTCATCGGTGCCCAGGGGCTGCCCCTGGAGGACCGGGCCTACCCCATCAGCAAGATGTGCGACTTCGGCAACAAGTGCGACCTCAACGAGGCCGACCTGCTTGAGTATCTGGTGGACGACCCGGAGACGAAGGTCATCTCGCTGCACATAGAGGCGGTGAAGGAAGGCCGCAGGTTCATGGACGCGCTGCGCCAGGTCACCGCCCGCAAGCCGGTGCTGGTGTTCAAGACCGGCCGGACGGAGCAGGGCGCTACTGCGGCAGCCTCTCACACGGGGTCGCTGGCAGGAAGCGCCCAGGTATGCAATGCTGCTCTAAGGCAGGCCGGGGCTATCACGGTCAACACCTGGCAGGAGATGCTGGACATTCCGAAGGTGCTTGCCATGCAGCCGCTGCCCTCGGGCAACCGGGTGGGAGTGGTCACGGCCACAGGTGGAGTGGGGGTGGCAGCCATCGACGGCGCGGTGCAGGCCGGTCTGGTCATCGCCCGGCTATCTGGTCCCACCGTAGACAGGCTGAAAAGCCTCAACCCCAGCCTGGGCAGGAACCCGGTGGACCTCGGGCCGACCATGGTGGTCGCAGCAGACCCCTTCGCAGCCACCGAGGAAGCCGTAAGAGCGGTCGTGGACGACCCCAACGTGGACTGCTGCCTGCTGGTGCTGCCTTCCGGCATCGATAGATGGGCCACGGCCACGGTGGAGATGTTCGGGCGGCTGAGGCAGCGGACAACCAAGCCGGTGTCCGTCTACATCTATGGCACTAGCGTCTCGGTGAGGGACGACGTGGCCCGGCAACTGGACGCCCTGGGGGTACCGACCTATCTCGAGTTGGAGACAGCCGTGCGGGCGCTAGGCGTTGCTGTAGAATACGCCAGAAGCAAGTCGCGCCTCGCCGGTTGAGCCGCGGCAGGGAGAGACTCTGAAGCCTGTCCACCCGCTTGCCTGTGTCAACCTTCGCCTGCACCACTCGACCGCGCAACCCGCGCACGTGCCCCCGGACAGGGCTGAAGCCCTGCCCCTGCGCTGTCCCGTGTGACCAGACCCAGCACCGACCGTCGACGCCAGAAGGTGTCTTCTGCAAACGCCCGCCCTGAGGCACCAGGCTGCCAGACCCGTACTGGGGATCGTCCTCGGTCCCAATCACCTGCCCACCTCACGCCTTGACATCCACTTCATCGGCTACGAGAATGTAATGCCGTGATGCTGTGAATCTTCCTAGTGCAGCCACAACGCTCAGTCTGTGTGCAGCATGCCCACCGGGGCGGGGGAGGAAGGGGGTTGGTGCTCATGAAGGAGCCTCATGAAGACTGGGAGACCGGTTGCTGCAAGAGGTTCGACCCCGCCCCCTGGAACGGAAAGGAGACCAGTCTCCAGGACCATCTGTTCGTTAAGGCTCGCACCAAGTCTTTTCTGCATATCCCCATCGGCTTCGGCAAGGCCATGAAAGAGTGCATGGAGAGTATCGAGAAGGCTGGTGCCGTGGCCGAGAAGCCACTGATGCTCTGCGACGAGAAGTCCCTCTGGCATACCGACGTGTATATCGCCGTGAGCAAAGACGTGCCGGGAGTCCAGATGGCGAGGATATCGGGGACGTTTCTCTGCAAGGTCTTCGAAGGCCCGTACAAGGA
>QMOF01000202.1 GCA_003650185.1 Chloroflexota bacterium
CTTGAAGTAAGTATTTTCCCCTCTCAGGCTGTTAGCTGACACCCGAAAGGGGCCAGGGAGGAACACCTCAAACTCCGCCATTTAAGGTAGGGAATCCGGCATACTCCGTCAAAAAAAGGACGGGGGTGCCAAAGGTGAACTATCTTAAGATGGCCGACAGACAAAGAATACAGGCGTTATTGGAGTTACGGTGGAGTCAGCAGCGAATCCAGCGTGAGACTGGAATAGACCGGAAGACGGTGGCCCGCTACGACCCCAGGCGGCAGGCAAAATCCCCCAGGGTGCCCACCGGCCCTCAAAGCACCTGTGCGCCGTACCGCCATATCATCGAGGCAGCGGTAGCCAAAGGCCTGAGCGCCCAGCGCATCTGGCACGACTTGAGGGATGACTATCACTTTAATCACGAGTATGCCTCGGCAAAGCGCTTCGTCCGCCGCATCAAGCGCCATCGCCCGGAGGTGTCCGTTTTATTGGACCACATCAACCCGCCCCGGGTTGCTATTGACTACACCATACCCCTACCTCTTGAGGATGGGTTAACCAGCAGCAAGGAAGTTCTGCGTATTAACAAGAATGGCTCCGGCGGTAGGACTCGAACCTACGACCAAGCGGTTAACAGCCGCCCGCTCTACCACTGAGCTACGCCGGAGTGCCTATGTATCTTTCTTTTCCTGTCTGGTGGTCTGGGGTGCAAGCTCTACCCGTATTTCGGGCTTGGTGGCACAGGTCACGGGCCCACTATGACCCTGAGCTATCATCGCTCTATCTGGCTGCCGAGCCAGGATTCGAACCTGGGCTTAGGGATCCAAAGTCCCCCGTGCTACCGCTACACAACTCGGCACCGTCGGTGCAAATGATATCACCACCAGCAACGGCCGGGCAATTCAGCCGGCGAGCTTCAGCCCCTCCGACAGGGCCGAGAAGTCGAATCCCTCCTCCAGTATCCTGTCCACTATGGGCGCCTTGCCCTGGTGCTGGAACCTGGCCCGGACGAAGGCCTGCTCTACGTCCGATGCTGCGGAAAGCGTATCCTTGTCTGTAACCAGGATTGGCGCTCCCTTGTCCTCGGCCAGACTCAACACCTGGCCGATAGGCTCTCCGCCACCGGTCAGAATAAGACACCGGGTTGAGGTGGCCAGCGCCGCCAACTGCATATCAGGCCTCTCACCACGCACAATGACCGCCTTATTGTCCTTGCGGGCGAAGTAGTCGGCGCCTGAGTCGGGTGTCATGGCGCCCATCATCACATTCTCCACCATCTCGGACATGCCTTCCTCGCAGCACAGGGGCCTGGCCTGGAGGTGTCGGGCAATCTCGGCCACGCTGACCCCGAGCAACGCTCTGTCTTCAGGGAGCACACCCAGGAGTCTGATACCATCGCCCCGGGTGGCCGCGGCGCTGGCACGGGCATCCTCCAGCCTGTTCTGCGGCACTCGATTGAGGACTGCTCCCAGTAGCCGTGACCCGAAGCGGCGGCCTTCCGCTGCTATCCGGTCCCAGGGCACGTCCTTCGCGCACGCCACCACGATGATCACCTGCGCATCCAGGGCCTCGACTGTCTGGCTGGCAGCGTCAGCCGCACTTGGGTCGGTGCTCAGCCCGGCCACGCCCTCCACCAGGACCACATCTTTGCCCGAGCTTATCTCGCTGAAATACCGCTTCACCCTGTCGCCCAGGCGGCCGCCTGCTACCTCACTCTTAAGGTCATCCAGCCCTATCAAGATGGGCGCCAGCGACTCCGCATCCTCATCGAGTCTCAAAGCTTCCTTGACAAATCTGGCGTCGCCGCTCTCGGTCGCATCTTCCACAGGCTTGAAGTAACCTACTTTCTTGCTGTTCTTGGAAAGCCACCTCCCGAGGCCAACACACATGGCCGTCTTCCCCGCTCCCCTGGTCCAAGAGGCCACGTACAGACTTGCCATAGAACCTCCTCAAGATATCCGATCTGGGTCACATTATACAATAAGTGCAGGCTCGATGCACTTGGCCCTCGCGGGGGTATCCGCGCCTGTTCTCTATGGGTGCCGGGTGTCCCAGCCGCTCTCTTATCTTTCCGTCTGGCCGGGCCGCGGATTGGTTGGCCGAGCCCGCCCTGCGGCCTTCCATCAGAGCAACGGCAAGCCACGGGGACGCCCTTGCTACCTGTGTCTGTCAGAGGCTCAATAGGGCCCCGGGCACTCTGGCGGGTCCTGGCCGTGGTTGACAGGCGGCATTGGGAAAGGCGTACGAATTGCGGGAGCGATGCGACCACTCTGAATTAAGCTGGCTGGTTAGACCATACGATAGATTGACTTGTCGAGCGGCATGGCGTTAGGATAGAGTTCAAGCTGCTGGGACAGGGGCTGCCGTGGGGTCTTGTGTCCACAGCCAGGTGTAAGGGTGTAAGGTAGAGTGCTGCTGATCACCAGGGACAGAATCGACTCTCTCAGAGCAGACCTGGCCAGGCCCGCTCAGGTTAACCGCTGCCGTGAGGAACTGCGGAAGATGCTGGAGATCAAGCAGGCCCTCTTGTGGCGGGCTGATGCGGGGACCTGCTGCGCCGGTCCGGTCGTGGCCAACAGTTTCTTCGCCGAGGTGCAGCTCCTGGAGAAGGCGCTGGAGGCACTGGACAAAGGTGCTGCAGGCACTGCCGCTTCGCTCCTGGAAGAGCTTGCCGCTCACGCGGACTATGCCTGAAGTCGCCGCGGAAGGTCGATTGACATGCCCGACGTCGTCATAGTTGTTGATATGCTGAGAGGGTTTCTGGAGCAGGGCAACCCCCTCTATTGTGGCGACTCCGCTCGCCGCATCATCCCGCATGTCCAGCGCTTGCTGGAACAGGAGATCGCTCGCGGCTCGAAGGTCTTCTACCTGGCTGATCGGCACGACCCGGATGACGCCGAGTTCAAGATGTTCCCGCCGCACTGCGTGGCTGGGACAGCAGAGGCGGAGCTCATTCCAGAGCTTGCCAGCTATCCCGGCGAGACCATCCCCAAGAACCGCTACAGCGGTTTCTTCGGCACTCCTCTCGAGGAGAAGCTGGAGGCCCTTCGCCCCGGGAAGGTCATCGTGTGTGGGGTGTGCACCAACATCTGCGTGTTGCATACTGTGTCGGACGCCCGCAACCGAAACTACGAAGTGGAGATTCCCGTCGATTGTGTTGCCTCCTTTGACCCGGCAGCTCACCGGTTTGCCCTGGAGCACATGGAGAAGGTACTGGGGGCAAAGCTGACCAGGGTGGCAAAGGCGGAGGTGGCGGCTCCGCGGTTTGAGGTTGATCCTTCGGTGCTGTCGGGGGAGACGGCAGACATCTACTTCCTCAGGGCGGTGGAAATACTGAAGCGCGAGGGCATCAATCCGCTGGCCACCATGGAGGTGTTCTCCAGCCGGGCGGGACTCCTTTGCGGCATGCACGAAGTGCATGCCCTGCTGGACCAGATACTGCCCAAGGACAACCGGGAGGTCTGGTCGCTTTCCGAGGGAGACACCTTCGAGGAGAAGGAGGTCGTCCTGAGAATCACCGCCCCTTATCAGAGCTATGGGGCCTATGAGACGGCCTACCTGGGCATGCTGTCACAGTGCAGTGGCTGGGCCACGGCGGCCCGTGAATGCGTGGAAGCAGCCCAGGGCATCCCGGTTATCAGCTTCGGCGCGCGCCACCTCCATCCCACGGTGGCGGGCCTGTTTGACTATGCGGCCGTGGTCGGCGGCTGCACCGGTTGTTCCAGCGTGGCGGGCGCCAGGCTGGCCGGTATGACTGCTACCGGCACCATACCGCACGCGCTGATAATCGCCATGGGCGACACCGTCTCGGCTACGCTCGCCTTTGACAAGCACATGCCGTCTGACGTGCCTCGCATCGCCTTGGTAGACACTTTCAAGGACGAGCCCGAGGAAAGCGTGATCGTGGCCCAGGCGATGCAGGGTCGGCTCCAGGGAGTGAGGCTGGACACCCCGTCCGAGCGCGGTGGCGTTACTGCGGACCTGGTCAAGGAGACCAGGGCCAGACTTGATCTGGCTGGCTTCAAGGAGGTGAAGATCTTCGTCAGCGGCGGGCTCAGTGCGGAGCGCATCAGGTATTTCATAGACCAGCGCGCCCCGGTTGACGCCTTTGGGGTGGGTAGCTATATTAGTGGTGCCAAGCCCATTGACTTCACAGCAGACATTCACCAGGTGGACGGCCAGCCGGTGGCCAAGCGGGGCAGGATACCGGGGATTACGCCTAATGCCCGGTTGAAGCGGGTAATGTGAGGAGGCGGCAGCATGGGTCCGGAGGGCGCGGCTTCAGTGCCCTTTTACGCTTCTGGTTTCCTCCGGTCATGTCCCACTTCTGGGCACGGCCTTTTCTTA
>QMOF01000203.1 GCA_003650185.1 Chloroflexota bacterium
ATCGATACTCATCTCAACCATATGCCAGCCTCCTCACCGCAATCTTGATTTTATACGTGCTTAGACCATGATGTCAAATGGTTTGCCAACCCGTTCAAGACGTTGACGCCCCGGTGCTACCTGTGAGATAATCACCTCAGCACTCCCCACGGCACTGTCTCGGTCAACGCTTCGTTACCGGGATGCCTGTGGGGCTACTCACTGGGGGGTAGGGGAGTGAGTAGTAACCGGATGCCCAATCCTTCAGCATGGTGGGCTGCCTGCACACCCACTTTGCGCTCTGCTCACATCCCACTGCCATACATCGGAACACGCCTTGACCTGTTGGCTGCAGTCAGCCGACCGGTGCAGGTGGAGCAGGCCAGATGAGCTACAGGTTCGCCCCGGCAATCATAATCACAGTCCTGGTGGTCTTCGGCTTCATCGGCTACCTGGTTGCCGGGCGGAAGTCAGGGCCGCTGCCCAGGTTTCTCATTCGCTACCTCGGAGCCCTGACGCTACTGCTGCTCATCGAAGCCGCCCTCCTGTGGCAGTACCCTACCTTCCACATGACCCTGCGCGGGTGGGCTGCGAGCGTCGTTGGCGCAATAATGCGCCTGTTCAACGAGGAGACCTACGTCACCGGCTCCACCCTCCTGCTCAGGAACCCGCTCACCATCTTCGAGGTAACCGCTGCCTCCCTGGGAGGCCCACTTCTCTGGGCCTATGTGGCCCTTGTGTTGGCCGATTCCAGATGGACACGCCCGGACCGCGCCCGTGGCCTTATTATTGGCCTGGCCATCCTCTTCCTGTGTAACCTGGCCAGGCTGATCCTCAGCGCCTACCTGGAGTGGCGGACCGAGACCTTCGCCAGCAATTACCTCTACCTGGTCAACCTGGCCCTGGTGCTGCTTGTATGGGCAGGGTGGGTGCAGCATTTGAAGCCGCGGCTGGAGGCGCCTCCGCGGCAGGTCCTCTTGTGGCCCTCCAGGACGCGGTCACTGTTCACGCCCGACTCTACGCCGAGACACGTGAGTGGACATCCACTCCGCGACAGGGCGCAGGAACTGGCAGCTCTGCTGCGGAAGTATGAGCACTGGGCACGGGAGAAAGGCGTGACCAGCATCAGCCCCAGGGAAGTGGAGGCTTGTAGAGCAACACTGCAGGACGTGGACAAGATTATGCGCAAGGTCGAGACGTCGAGTCCGAGACTACGGAATATTACCGCACCGACTGGCACACCCAGACGGGTGATACAGCACCGCTCAGCGCTATAGATAGAGGCCATGCATTGACCGCGCTGGTCATACCCTCACCAGCGCCGGCCGTCAGAGCAGCGCTCGACCCTGTAGATTCCTGGAGCCCGCCTCGCCTGGGCTGAGGTCATCCGACCAGCGCCCTGGAGAACGGCGCGCAAAGCGAATTGGTATGAAGCCGCTCGAGGAGTTCTTGAAGTCCCTGATACAGAAGTACGGCAGCCCGTGCGCCATCTCCGCCGAGGCGATGGCAGACGAGTGGGTCCTGCACAGCGGGTTGTCGGCATTGCCCTGCCTATCGGAGATCCATGGGAAACTCCAGTCCTATGGGCTCTCGCTTGAGCAGGCGACCATCCCCGGTCTGAGAGGCCATCACTACTGGTACCGGGATGACGACCCTACCATTGTCTACCAGGACGGCGAGTGGAGAGGGGCGGTGGAGTTCACCCTGCTGCACGAATTGTACGAAGTCATGCTCGGCAAACTTGGTGCAACGGCCAGCGGAGACGGATGCTCACCGGATGCTGACGTCTGCCGGGGGGCGAACCAATTCGCCGCCGCAGTGCTGATGCAGAAGGACATCTTCCTCCAGGCCCTGTACCAGAGCCATTTTGACATAGTCTGGCTCCACCAGCACTTCTGCTGCTCCTACTCGGCCATAGCCATAAGAGCGGTACATCTGCTGGACCAGGTCGAAGACGCCTCCAGGAGGGACCTGGCCTGTGTACTCTACCAGCGCCGGGGAGATCCGCAGTCGTGGCATGAGTGCGATCCGGCCGATTTCTACGTCGACTGCGTCGCCTGCACGTCAGGACTGTTGCCATGGAGCGAAGGGCAGACCGGCGGTCTCCTGCCCCGGCGCGGCGACGGAGTGTCGCCGGGCTCCATCGTGGAGTTGAGTCTCAAAGCTGGCCGACCGGTGCTGCTTGGCACAACCCGCGCGTCCGCCGCTTCGCCCATAGCTAACCTGGTGCTCTTGAGCCGCCCGGTCTTCTGGTTCGGCCACCTGTCAAAGGTGATCCTTCAAGGAATGACGCCGGAGGATGGGCATGCACTCGAGGCCCAGGCAGGCCGACTTCAACCGAGACCGATTACATACTCCGGCAGCAGACTCACCTAAATGGACCAGCCGACCAACACTGCCGTGACCTGACGGTCTCACTCCAGGACACACTACACCTTCCACCTGGCCAGCCAACCGGACTAGAGGCAAGCGTCTGGAGACAGTGGACAGACCCGAAGAAGAGCAGAGCAACTGGCCATGTGCTCAGAGCGTGTTGAACCAGGCATGACCTGGGCAGCGCCACCACAAATCAGACCGTGGGGGACGGCACAAGGACAATAGACGCATCCCCCGCAACGACACTAGGGGGCACTGGCCAGTCCAGCGCCCCCTTCCAATCCCGTTGGATCTATGCCTTGCCGATGCGGAATACCTTGGTGCCGCAGTTAGGGCAAGTACCGCTGGTGGCCGGGCGCTTGTTCTTCAGGGTGACCTCTTTCGGGTTCTTGATCTCCACCTTTTTTCGGCACTTCACACAGTAAGCTTGGGCCATCGTCTCCTCCCTCTTTGGTTTTCTGCCTAGCTCCCCGAGTTGCTAGCCTCGGCTAGCTACGCTGGGTGCATGATAAGCACACATAGCACAACTTGTCAAGCTTCGGGGAGACACAAGCCGTACCGGTCGGAAAATCTCTCTATGGATTTGACCCGACTCCACCCCTCACTGACGAATCTTTCTCCGCCACAAGCCCTTATGCCCCGACCCCCGGCCTGACCAGCAGCACAGGGGTCGTGGCACCCAGCAGCACCTTCTCAGCCACGCTGCCATACACCCACCGACTGCGGCCAGAGCTACCGTGGGTAGCCATGGCAAGCAGATTGGAAGGGCTGCTGTTGGCATAGGCCACGATCTCGTCGGCGGCCTTGCCCAAAAGCACCCGCCACCACACCCTGACTCCAGCAGCCTGTAGCTGCTCCTTCACTCTGCTCAAGTAGCTCTCGCTCCCCTCCATGCTCCGCACTGCCCGATAATCAGCACCCGCCTCGCTGCTAGCGGTACGCGACAGCGGTGAGGGCAGGGGTTCGCAAACTGCCACCAGGACTACCTCAACCGAGCCTGCGCCTAACTGCCTGGCCAGCATCTCCACATGTGGGAGAACCAGCTCGGCCACCTCAGAACCGTCAAGTGGCACGACGATGGTCTTCAGCGGAGCTGCCGCGGAGCCGGCCTCTCCAGCAACCTGGGCCCGGACAAGCAGCACCGGGACCTGCGAAGCGCTGAGCACTTTGTCAGCAACACTTCCCAGGGCCCAACGCCTTATCCCCGACCGACCATGGGTTGCCATGACTATCAGGTCGATGTCGTTGTCACTGGCATAGCGCAGTATCTCCTCTGCGGGATGGCCGACGGCCAGTCTGCACCGCACCCCGACCCGCCTGCCAGGTTCGGCACTGGTCATCCTGTCGTCTCCCAACCACTGGTGTCGGGCCACCTCCGCGATACGCTCGACGTAGTCCCGGTGCACCGGTACAGACTCGCACTCCTGGACGCTGCATACGTGGAACAGCGTGACCTCCACCCCCAAGCCCACAGCCAGCTCTCCGGCATAGGGCAATACCACCTCTGCTAGACGCGATCCATCCAACAGGACTAGCATCTTCCGATACATCTTACTGGACCCTTTCGAACCGATCACGGTGATTCCGCTAGCCAGATCGTCCCCGCATGGCTAACAAGCCCGGAGGTTTCCACAAACTGTTTGGAGGTGTCCAATGCTCCCAAGAGACCATCAAACCCCACTCGCGCGAGGCAGTGGCTCAACCAGCCCACAGTCCACCTTGGCCGAGAAGCAAACCAGGCTTCGCGATGCAGTTTTCTGGGCGAGGGTCTGACACCCGCGTACAGTGCAGTCCACTCTCGCTGCACGGACAGCCGCTCTACCCGGCTCGCCATTTGCAAGGACAGGCTTCCCGAAGCGCACACCACCACCCAGGTAGCGGGCTATCCGGCACATCCCTGCTCAGTCTTGCTTTCATGCCCCTGGCGATGCCCCGCCACCCGACGACTCCACCACAC
>QMOF01000204.1 GCA_003650185.1 Chloroflexota bacterium
CCGTCATCGGCAACGATCACCGCGCATTTCCTGGGAGGTGCGTAGCCCGGATTATCGACCGTGCTCACGATCAACTGGTATTCTACAGCTCCATCGACAGGGTACCACTCATAGGTCACCGTGCCGCCTTTCACTGTGGCCCCGTCCTCCGGCGAGATGAGCGTTGGCGTGGCTGGCGGCCCAGCCACAGCCGCTGTGGTGAAGGAGTACGCGTCCTGGGTCATGGCATTGCCTGCCAGGTCGGAGGCATCGACGGTGACATCCACCACTTGGGAGCAGTCGAAGTCAGCGGGTGGATCATAGGTGACCGTGTAGTCTGACGCTGTCCCGGTGATGATGAGTTCAGCCGTGACGTCAGCGCCCTCGACCGTCATGGTGATGGTGGCCTGGTCAACACCGTAGCCGTCGTCCTGGACATGAACCACGATGTTGGTGTTGACAGGCACGGTTGTAGCGCCGGGGGGCGGGTCATGCCCGGAGGTGTACGGTGGCGTGGTATCGAGCGAAGACGACCCGAGCCAGGAACCGTAGTCAACGTTGTCGGTCACGGGGTCGCCCAGGCCGTCTGGGTTGTACCAGCCGCCGGTGGCCCTATCGTCGGAGTCGTCCAGCGGCCCGCTGGCGTCGCCCCACCAGTTCTGCGTGGCGTCTATGATGGCGCCGCTGTAGTTTGCCACCGCCGTCCCGTTGCCGCTGAAGTCGTTGTTGTGCGCCTGGACATTGCTCCCGACACTCGAAGCGCCCCATCCCTCGAGGCTGTTGTTGAAGAACTTGTTGTACTGAAGAGTGACCTCGCTCAGGCCATCGGAACCTATACCGACGTAGTTGTCATGGAAGTTGTTGCCGTCAATCAGGAGGTTCGACGAGGGGTTGATGTACGTGTGATACCAGTTGCCGATGTCGTTGTTTTTCACCGTGATGTCGCTGGTGTAGTAGCCGAACATCAGCGCCGCGCCATCGCCATATGCAGTGCCGTGCCCGGCCAGGATGTTGTTCGAAATAGTGTGTCCGGACGTGCCCCCCACGATATAGATGCCAGCGTTCTCTCCTGTGGCCGCCGGGCCGTCGATGGTGAAGCCATTCACGATGATGCCATTGGCTTGAAGCACCAGCCCACCCTGGATAATGGACTCCGGCCCCCGGGTTCCCGGGGTGGCCCCGGCAGACACGTCCGCGTTGGCGCCCCTCAGAGTCACGGCCTTGTTCACGGTGACCTTCTCAGTATATGTGCCCGCCGCCACGACGATCGTATCCCCGGACGCTGCCGCATCGATGGCTGCCTGGATGGTGGGATAGTCGTCGGGCACCGTAATGGTAGCCACAGCGCGCGCCGGTGGCACCCCTATGACAAAGAGCGACATCAAGACAGGTGCCAGCCCGACAAGCAGACAGAGAATGAACAAGGCAGCTTTCGGTACCAGGCGGCTATTGTCCATGGCAGACCCCCCTTCACTTAGACGCCGAGCGCGCTATGGTCAACCTCACACCACGCCCAGCTTCAGCGTCGAAATGCCAATAGGGGAACGATCAGCGCCTGTATCTGACAGAGAGGAACACGCCTGGATTTACACCGACGACGCCGGTAGAAGAAACTGCAGTCTCGCGCAGACTACCGAGCACTGTTCCGCCCCCCTCGGCTGGTAGCTCGAACTTCGGCATAGACCACGCAACCCCCGGCCTATGCCTCGCAAGCACCCAATGCGTGTGCAATATATAGCACACTGGCTACCGCTTGTCAAGTTGCATCGGGGCCACTAAAATGTAGGCGAGCCCGTTCGTGCACGGAAGTCTGAGGTAGTCTGGACATTCAAGGAGGGTGCGGCGATGGGCAGGCGTTTGAAGCGCAACTGTTGGAGGCGGGGGTGAAAAAGGCCTTCATCACCGGGATAACTGGCCAGGACGGGTCGTATCTGGCCGAGTTCCTCCTGGCCAAGGGATACGAGGTGCACGGCCTCATCCGCCGGTCGAGCACGTTCAGCACATCGCGGATAGACCACATCTACATTGACCCGCACGAGCCGGGAGCGCGTCTTTTTCTCCACTATGGTGACCTCTCTGATAGCAGCCAGTTGACCAACCTGATCTACAGCGTCAGGCCGGATGAGATCTACCACCTGGGTGCCCAGAGCCACGTCAGGGTGAGCTTTGATACGGCGGAGTATACCGGCGATATCGTGGCGCTGGGTGCGACGCGCATCCTCGAAGCTGTCCGGCAGAGCGGGATACAGGCGAAGGTGTACCAGGCATCGAGCAGCGAGATGTTTGGGGCTGCCCCACCTCCCCAGAGCGAGCAGACTCCTTTCCAGCCGCGGAGCCCATACGCTGTTGCCAAAGTATATGCCTTCTGGATGGCCAAGAACTATCGTGAGGCCTACAGTCTGTTCGTCTCTAATGGTATCCTGTTCAACCACGAGTCTCCGCGCCGCGGTGCAACCTTTGTCACCAGGAAGATAACCCGTGCCATCGCTCGAATTCTGGCGGGCAAGGAGAAGTACGTGTATCTGGGCAACCTGGAAGCCAAGAGGGATTGGGGTTATGCTCCGGAGTATGTGCGGGCCATGTGGCTCATGCTTCAGCAGGAGCAGCCCGGTGATTTCGTTATAGGTACGGGAGAGACTCATTCAGTGAGAGAATTTGTTGCGGCTGCTTTCGCCTATGCTGGCCTGGACTGGGAGGACCACGTCAGGATAGACCCTCGCTATTTCAGACCTCTGGAGGTTGAGTTGCTGGTAGCTGATGCCTCCAAGGCCAGACAGGAACTTGGCTGGGAGGCGAAGGTCACGTTCAATGACCTGGTCAAGATCATGATGGACGCGGACATGGAAGCCTTGGGCTTGCAGACGCCCGGAGAGGGCAAGAAGATCCTGAGCAGGCACGGTATCGACACGCTGGACAGGGCGTTGATCGAGCCGGCAACGGATAGGGATGATCCTTGACGGCCTGGCCTCGGGCGCGATTCGTACCTATTGGCAGGATGTGGGGGGGCAGGATTTGTAGCCAGAGGTGGCTCGGCCAACGTGATTAGTCTGAGAAGATGAGCTGGCTTGGTACCAAGAGGATTCTCGTCACTGGTGGGGCTGGTTTCCTGGGAAAGCACGTTGTCAAGAAGCTGGAGGACAGGGGATGCGAAAGCATCTTTGTCCCTCGCAGCAAGGACTACGACCTTGTTGACATGCAGGCAGTCAAGCAGCTTTACAGGGATGCGAGACCCAACGTTGTTATTCATCTTGCTGGCAGGGTGGGCGGTATCGGCGCGAACCTGAGGAACGCCGGTCGCTTCTTCTACGAGAACCTGATGATGGGCGTACAGATGATGGAGCAGGGGAGGCTCTTCGGGCTGGACAAGTTTGTGGCCATAGGAACGATATGCGCTTACCCGAAGTTTACGCCCGTGCCGTTCAAGGAGGAAGACCTCTGGAACGGCTACCCGGAGGAGACCAACGCACCTTATGGTTTAGCCAAGAAGATGCTCCTGGTGCAGTCACAGGCGTACCGTCAGCAATATGGCTTCAACTCCATCTATCTTCTGCCGGTCAACCTCTACGGTCCCGGAGACAACTTCGATCCCGATTCCTCACACGTTATCCCAGCTTTGATCAAGAAAACCATAGATGCGATAGATGAAGGCGCGAGGCGAATTGAAGTGTGGGGGAGTGGCAAAGCTTCGAGGGAGTTCCTCTACGTCGAGGATGCAGCCGAGGGAATCGTTCTGGCAACAGAGAGGTATGACAAGCCCGCCCCAGTCAACCTGGGTGCCGGTTTCGAGATATCCATCAAGGAACTGGCGGAGCTCATATGCGAGTTGGCCGGTTTTGAGGGGGACATCGAGTGGGATACGTCCAGGCCCGATGGCCAACCGCGAAGGTGCCTGGACACCAGCAGGGCGAAGGCGGAGTTCGGCTTCGAGGCGAAGACCGACTTCAGAGAAGGGCTGAGAAGGACTATCGAGTGGTACAGGAAGGCGAGGGTATCAACCCATCATGCATCATAATGGATGAAGAGACTCCCAATTGGCCAGGAGCCTCATCGTTGTATTTGGCTCGAGCGACACACATCAAAGATGCCCTATGTGAAAGGACGCCGGGACGACTTTGGCGAGGCGAAGTCGTGTGCAACCGAATAACCGCAGTTGTCCGAAGCCCATACGATAAGAACGGAGTCCTCGCCGAGGCATACTCCTCCGAATGCGCCCGGCAAAGTTGGAGCGTTGGGTTCATGGGCTGTCGCACACTGAGACAGGCGAGAAAACCGAAGGCGGAACCAGGCAGTCAGTAGCGATGAAGAGAACTATAGCTATAGAA